>DATHKF010000717.1:0-3346 GCA_035489505.1 Bacteroidia bacterium
GTACACGGCGGCTGTCCATTTGCCCTGTCGTTGACATATTTACGTTTCCGTAATTGGCGGTGCGGTCCATATAATTTCCCCGCAGCAAATCCTGTAAGTTCAGGGAAACCGAGCCACGCCCGTCGGCAAAACGTTTACGAACACCGATATCTACCCCGGAGAATGGACTCTCTCTCCAGATACCGTTCATATTTACAGAGCGGCCGAAGAAATTGGCTTCGATACCCCAATCGTGTTTCAGGCTGATGCGGTTCTGTAAAAAGAGCATGCCGGTGTAATAGACTACGCTGTACTGTTCTCCGTTAACCGGACCGAAATAGTGGTCGCGAAAAGCGAGCACCGTAGCTGAAAGCGTGTACCAGTTGGTAAATGAATATTCTGCCGAAAACTCGAGTGTAAACACATTATAGGTGGCAAGATTTTCGAGACGTGTATTCACCACACGCGTCGAATCATTCACAGACACGATTCCGTTGAACACTGACGTCATGTGCATATAGGAAAGCGCCGTGCGGTACGTGCCTTTGAAAATATGCGCCACCTCGACCTTGTGATTCATTTGCGGCATCAGGTTCGGGTTGCCGGAAAACGAAGTGTAAGGATCCGAATAGATTACAAACGGATTGAGCTCACCATAATCAGGACGCTCAATGCGCCGGCTGTACGAAACGTTGATCGCGTACAGTGAATCGATCTTCCAATTGAGGAAAGCGCTGGGGAACAAGCGCAGGTACTGGCGATTGAACAGCTCCGCGCTGTTTCCGTCTTCCCCTTTCGACATGGTTTCTTCAGCGCGCAGACCGAACTGCGCATCCAGTTTTTTATTGATCGCGCGGGAATAGTTCAGGTACGCAGCAGAAATAATTTCTGTGTACACGAACTCTATCGGCCGATCCATGTGCTGTATCCAGTTGCCGCCCTGGTGCATAAAATAAAGCGCCGCACTTGTTGTCTTCGCACTGCTTGCGCGAACTCCGCCCTCAAGCAAACCATTCTCGTTCTTCAACGGATGCACGTAATCGATCTGTCCGGTCGCATAGCCAACCGTGAGATCGATATCAGAGATCTGCGTTAACGGATCATGCATTACCTGCCAGGCGCCGTTGCGATAGGCCGTTGTGTTCTCCCGGTTCTGGTGCGTCGTAAAATTTGCATAATTGAAATCCGCCGTCAGTAGTTTCCCGGTTGTATCGATGTCAAATTTGTAATTCAGTGCTCCTGAATAATACTGATTGTTGCTTTGCTCAAGTCCGGTTGTATACAGGTTCGAATCCAGAACCATTTCAGAGCTGTATGAACTCATATCAAATCTGCGGGTGACGTCATGAGTTCCTCCCGAACGTTCAGCAACAATTCCGATTGTATGGCGTTTACCCGGTGAATAGTCAATCCCTGCCTGCTCCCAGTCCCACATCCCTCCCATTTTTGGACGTCCGTTGGCAATTGAGCTGGCGTGAGAAGCGGAATCGGGATTGTACACAATGGTGCGCTCGAATTCTTCATAGAACTGCCACTGACCGACGTTTGCTGCGCCGAAAAAATTCCACTTCTGCGTTTTGTAATTGAAGTTCGTACCAACGTTTCCACCTCCATAAAATCCCTGCTCATACGAAGCATTCAGCTGCTGATTATACCCGAGATTTCTGTTTCGCTTCATTACAATATTAATTATCGCGTTTCCGGACGCTTCATACTTTGCCGAAGGATTCGTGATCACTTCGATCTTTTCTATCTGGCTCGCATCAATTCCACGCAGGTAATTAGCCATGTCGGATCCGCCCATGTACGATCTTCTTCCATCGATCATGAACTGCACGCCCTGCTTGCCGCGTACGGAGATGTTATCGTTATTATCGACCGTAACACCGGGTAGTTTACGCAGTACATCCAACGCCGTATTGCCGGTTGCAAGTATGCTGTTCTCAATGTTGAACACCGTACGATCCAGTTTTTGCTCCATGAATGGTTTCTGCGCTACGATCTGAACAGCCTTAAGCATCGTGGCATCGGGCATGAGGACAACCGTACCGAACGCATACGAAGGTTCATTTTCAGCAAGCGTAAAAATGTCTGTGTATTTTTTTTCGTAGCCCGAGTACATGATCATCAGCCGGAAGCTGCCGCTCTCTTTTTTCTCCAATAGAAATGCGCCCGTTTCGCTGCAGGTAGTTCCCGTTACTACGGTACTGTCGGCGGCACGCAGCAGCATCACGTTGCAAAATGGTAAAGGCTGGTTTAAAGAATCAGTTACAGTTCCGGTTACCTGTGCGTGGATGCCGGTCACATTCAGGATCACGAGAAAAAAAGCAAAGAAGAATTTCGGGATGTAGCGGTGTTTCATGCGCCAAAGAAAGATGATTTTTTCCAACGCTGAATTTGCTACGCGGATGGAATTAACGGTTTTTATTAAATGTTGGCAAATTCCGGTATTTAACTGACCCGGATCAACCAGTGAATCACGACAAATTTAAATAACCACGGCGGCGCTGGTCAATATAGTATAGAACACATCGAGGTAACACATAAATCGCGAAGTGATTTGTTCCGCCCGCAGTGCCGATGCGGGAAAACTCATGTGCCGCTAAAGTCAGAGTACCTGGTTGAGTTCGTCTTCCGATCTTCCGAATACTGCTTTGTCGCCTTTGATCACAATCGGGCGCTGGATCAATATCGGATACTTCATCATCGCTTTGATCCATTTCTCCTCCGTCATTTTTTTTCCTTCAAATTTCTCTTTGTAGATCGGCTCTTTTTTACGGATAAGTTCCTCGGCGGTAATGCCCAGCTTCTTCAGCACATCACGGATCATGTCTTCAGTAGGAATGTCTTCGAGATACAATACGATCTCAGCCGGAACAACTTTATGTTCTTTCAGAAAACGCATCGTCTCAATGCTCTTTGCACAATTCGGCTTATGCCAGACCGTTATTTTTTCTTTCTTCGCCATTGCTATTGCTTATTGTTTCAACCCGGGTTTCAACAAAAATAAACCACATAGGGACATAGGTTACATAGGTGTGAGATCGCTGAAGTGCACAATAGATCGCTGCGCGATCCGAAACTTACGTGAACTATATTCTTCCCTATGCCTATGTTTTCTAATGTCTCTATGTGGTTTAATTCAATGATTATTTCAGGTATGCATTACAAAATAAACCACATAGGCACATAGTTTACATAGGTATAAGATCGCTGAAGTGCACAATAGATCGCTGCGCAATCCGAAACTTACGTGAACTATATTCTTCCCTATGCCTATGTTTTCTAATGTCTCTATGTGGTTTAATTCAATGATTATTTCAGGTATGCATTACAAAATAAACCACATAGGCACATAGTTTACATA
>DATHKF010000718.1:0-6915 GCA_035489505.1 Bacteroidia bacterium
AGTGAAGTGTCGCCGGCATCGTCGAGTTGCGGAACAAAGGCGTGCTCAAATAATTCGCTCTGTGTTTTCCGGTCGACGCGGTAAACAGCCTGGTCAGAGAAACGCGCAACGAGTTTTTTAATTCCTGTTTTCTGGTGCCACGTTTGCGGCGCTTTCAGCTGAATGCCCTGCGAGAACTGGCTGGTGTACACTTTTACAAATTGATTCGTGGGTGTGTACACGCGGATGTATTGCGCCTGGTCGGTGAAGAGCGCGATCTCAAATTCGTTGAGCTCTTTCACGCCGTTGCTGTTGTAATCGGTCCACGCGTATGCACCTTGCCCGGCCGGAACTTCGAGATAGAAAAATTCTTTTTTCACTTCGAGACCGGAACCAGCTTCGTAAAACGTGGTGAGGTTCACGGAGCCTTTGAACAGGCGCACGGAATATTCGAGACGACCTACTACCGTGTTATCCGGCTGGAGCGTGGTCAGCAGATAATTGCGGATGTCGAGGCGACGGTAGCTCGCAGTAATATTCAGGCGCTGATCTTTCAGCTGGTTAAACCCGATTGTTGCACCAACGCTTTCGCCGTACGTGGTCATATCCAATGCGGTGTAGCGCGGTAACCAATCGGTGCGTTGACGGTAAAAAACACGCACCGATGTTTTACTCGAATCGCCTGCCTGTGCAAATGCTTCCCATTCAATGAAACCAAAACTGGAGAACTGCAGTGTGTCGCTTCCCGGTTTGCGGATCTTGCTGAACTCAATTTCTTCCCAGCCACCGATGGAAAATATTTTTCCAAGCGGAATAGTGACCGTTAGTTTTTCACGCTGAAAATTTGTTTTTCCATACGAACCGGTAGAATTTAGAATGCTTCCCGTGAACATCGTACGGAACCATTTGGTATTGAAACCGAGTACGATTCCGTTTTTGATGCCGGTGTATTGCGCTCCTTCATTGAACGCAGAAAAATCATAACCCGTAGTGAATTTCTGTTTCATTGAACCGTATCGGACCGAAGAAACGATCATGTGCTGGTCGGCAGTCGGAATGCGAAACGATCCCCAACCTAAATTCCAGTCGCGTTCGAATTCCACAGGACGGTAACGTTCAATGAATGTGAAATACCGGCTGGTGTATTCGTATTTCGCAGTCACGGAAACTTCGAGCGAATCGCGGAGTTGCTTTTTCTTCTTGTAACCTACCGTGCCGGCATATCCCTGGTCATCGTAACTGTCGATCGGTGAAAATGTATTCTGGTCGTACGTGCTCATGGCAAGTTCTGCGTAGAACTCACTCGATTTTGTGACGTGTGTTCCGCCGAACGTAACCATCTGCCGCTTCTTCGGTGTGATGATCACAATCACCGGCTCGTAATCGCCCTGCGGAACTCCGGCAATGGGCGCAATCCATTCAAAAACTTTTCCGTTGGCCGAAGCATTCACCTGGTGATAATTTCCTCTGCCGGGACCCACGTACCAGAACGTACATCGCCAGACCGCATTTTCCACATCGGTGGATTGCACGTACACCGGAGAATATAAAATGCTGTTGACAATGGTGTCTTTCCGCACGTAACGGACTTCGCTGGCTGAGTAGCCCACGCTGTCTGCACCGGGAATCACCGCTTTGTTCAGCGTATCACCAACCGCGGCAAGAATGAAAATGTCTTCGTCAGTCAACGTTTGCTGTACCGGTTGATTTTTATGATCCTGTTCTGAAAACGCATTGACGGTAAAACTGAATTTACGTTTTGCGTTGCCGTTTTCCCAGGTAATTCCGCTGTGCATCAACGAGCGCGAATAGTTCCGGTCGCTGTACTGGAATTCCACAACAATCCGTTTGTCTTTTGTGATCTGCTGTTTGGCGGTGAAAACAATTTCAGCCGTGTTGTAATCGATGATGTAATCGTATTCCTGTCCGCGCATCATCAGTTTTCCATCGATGTACACTTTCTCCGTTCCGGAAAGCACAATGATGAACAGTTCGTTCTCTGCACCTTTCAAACGATACGGCCCCTGGTTTCCTTCAACACCCTGGATGATGTTGCGCGCAAATTTTCCGCGTGAAATTGCAGCGGCTGCAGAAATAATCAACTGCGATTTATTTATGGTTGTGTCTACCGGCTGCAGGTTTCCACGTTCATTCGCAGGTTGAATGCCCAGCGGAACAACAGTGCGCACCGACAAACCTTGTCCGCGTTTATTGAACTTCATGAAATACGCGTTGGGCCGGTCGGTGAAAAAATCTCCGGCGACCAGCTTCGTACTCTTCGACGTGAGCTGAATATACACGCGATCGAATTCCTGCAGTTGTTGCGTAGTACCGTCGGCCTGTATCGGAAGATTATCATCCGTTGCAACCATCATCAGGTCGAGATTGTCTGTCAACCTGCCGGAAATCTGGAGATTGAGATTTGAATTCACAGACACGTCGCGGTTGTTACCGAATGAAATTCCGCGCGACAAACTTCCGCTCTTGTTCAAACCGCCCATGGCAAACGGGTCATCCGCTTTTTGTTTTTGCGGCGAATACAAAAACGGATTGACGCGATTGTCGGGAGTCGAAGTCATCGTTCCCTGGTTTTTATGCGAACGCGATTGCGTGAAGAGGATCGGGAAGACTTCGTACGTAACGACGAGGCTGTCTGTGGGATTTTTATTCTTTAGAATGAGCAACGAGGCGGCGGCATCGAGTTTGTAATCCACAGAATCGCGCAGCGGCTGATCTCCGATGCGTGCCCGGAATGTAGCGGGAACAATACTGAGCGTATCGAGTTGAATGGTATCGCTGTTCGCAGAAAAAGTGCGGGTCCTTTCCGGGAAAAACGGTTGGGCTCCTGCGGCGAATGAGCAGAACATCAGCAAACACAGGAAACGACTGCGAAAAGACATTCGCGTATAAAATTAGGTAACTATCCCTTCAGGACACTGAAATTTAAATAACCACGGCGGCACAGCGCATTGCTTAATCTGTTTCCCGCGTCAGCACGGCGGGCGGAGCAAATCGCTTCGCGATTTAATGTGTAACCCCAAATATACTCGTGGAATGATATCACGAAGTGATATTTACCAGCACCGTGCCGACGCGGGCAATGGTTATCAAACATTGGGCGCCGTGTCGCCGTGGTTATTTTTTGGATGTATTGCCAGGTCATGATTTGCCATTGCTTGTTGGGATGGGAATATCTCTAAAATTACGATTTACAGCCCACTAATTGCAGACGGGAATTACGGCCGGTGATCATGCATTTTGATTTAGGTGCGCGCGGAACACCTAAAAACGAAATTGCATGCCTTTTAGTATGTGAAATGTGAATTATAGGTAGTGGCTCAGTTTGAAATCATTTACTCGATGTCGCTGAAATGGAAAGCGGTTGAAACCGCTTGGGAAGTCTGCTGGATAGCGATTGGCTATTCAACCGCTTAAGCGGTTTCACTTCCGAATTACAAACGGGAAATTTTACCTGCGGTAGCAAAACCAGAAGCGTTGATTACGTGCCAGCTGTAAATTCCGGTTGCCAGCCCTGCGCTGCTGATGGTGGTTGTGGCCGAAGTAATCGCGGTACGGATCACTTCTTTCCCGGTCATGTCGTACAGAATGAAAACAGGATTGTTCTGCATCACATGTTCGTCATTGACCACCAGCAGAAAGTTGTTTTCCGAGGAAACGAGATTGACCGATGAATGAGCAGAAATGTTTTCAATCCCAACGTGTTCCGGTTCGAATAGCTTGGCGATAAAAACATCTTCGCCGCCAATGAACAGCGTGGTGTCTGTCCCGAAAATCACGGGAGCTTTGTCGGTGCCGGTGATGTAAGTGCCACCGAGGTTATCCGTGCTGATCCCGAAAGCGAAAGCGCCCGGATTCTGACCAGTCGACGCAATAGCGAAAAGGCACACTCCCGCGGCAGGTTCAAAGATCGCAATAAACGCATTGGAGCCCGTGCTGTTGTTGTTCAGCGTCTGGGCGCCAAACGAAATTGTGTTACCGTAATTTCCGGTGATGTACACCTGCGAGTTTTGATCGGTGGTGATCGCGTATGCATTGCACGCACCTGTTGATTGCTGCGCCCAGGTGAAAGTTCCTGCTGTGTCAAGTTTCGCGATAAAGCAATTGGTTCCAAACAGCGGTGCAGTAAGCGTAGTGGACCCGAAAAGCGCAGTGCTTTCGAAATTGCCGGTGATGTAAACTCCATTTTGTGGATCGCAGGATATGGCGCGTGCAAGCGTCACTGTATTCGAAGAATTCTGTGATTGACGCACCCACGAAACCGTTCCCGAAGCGTTTAGTTTGACAACGGCCGCATCCCGCATTCCGGTGGACGTGTAGGTTACAGAACCGATAACATCAGATCCCTGCAGGTAACCGGTTACGTAAATACTTCCGGAATTATCACTGGTGATGCCGTACAGATCCAATGATCCGGAACCGATTTTGGTTGCAAACAATACGTTCCCGTTGCTGTCGTATTTTACAGCGTAACCGCCCGGGCCCGACAGGGTGTATGAACCAAAGACAGCATTGCCGCCGAGATAACCGGTGATCCAGATGTTGCCGGCGTTGTCTACTCGAACAGCCCGCGAATAACAGTTTGACATATTTCCGCTGGAAGAAACAGCCCAAACTACATTCCCGGATGGATCATATTTCACGAGGAAAATGTTCCGTACTGTTGAAATCGCGTTGCCAATTGTTGCGCTTCCGAATGTGGCCTGGCCCCAGAAATTTCCTGTCACGTAACACGCGCCGGAATCATCAAGATCAATTCCGTTTGCTTCATCTCCATACGGATCGGTCATCTCCGTTGATCCGCCATGCACAGCCCAGAGGCAATTTCCGTTCACGGTATATTTCGCCACAAAAACATCGGGACCTCCATAACTGGAAATGGTGTTCATTCCGAACGTGGCGGTTGCATTGAAACGTCCCGTGATATAACTTGTTCCATTGGCGTTTGTCTTGATTGCATAACCGAGATCATTCCCCGGACCACCTGCTTCGTATCCCCATTGCCATCCGGGTTGAGCAGAAAGTGTGATGCACCAAAGAGAAGCGGTCAGGAAAAGTAGGGCGTTTTTCATAGAGCACTGTTTAAAAATTATCAGCCGCGAATTACACGAATTGCGCGAATGTACGATTAGCGTAATTTGTGTAATTCGCGGCAGCAAAGAAGCTGCGACATTACCACAATTTACAAGTTGTACATTTGACCTTAGCAAAAGATCAAGTTATGACAAAAATCATCTCCTACAACGTAAACGGCATCCGCGCTGCATTGGGAAAAGGGTGGATCGAATGGCTTCAGAGTGAAGATCCGGATGTTGTTTGCCTGCAGGAAATCAAAGCCGACGCCAGCCAGCTTGATCTGTCCATTTTTGAGAAAGCCGGTTACGAACACCACTACTGGCATTCGGCGGAGAAGAAAGGATACAGCGGTGTTGCCATTCTGTCGAAGAAAAAACCAACGCACGTGGAAGTGGGTTGCGGAAATCCGTTGTACGATTCGGAAGGAAGAATTATCCGAGCAGATTTCGGAGACTTGTCCGTGATGAGTTTGTATCTGCCATCCGGAACAACCGGCGATGTGCGCCAGGATTTCAAATACAAAAGCATGGATTTTTTTCAATCGTACATCGATAAACTGAAAACGCAACGCGGCGATTTAGTGATCTGCGGCGATTGGAATATCTGTCACAAAGAGATTGATATCCATAACCCGGTAAGCAATAAAAACTCGAGTGGATTTCTTCCGGATGAGCGAAAATGGATCGGGGAATTTATGGACCGCGGATTTATCGACACGTTCCGTCATTTCAATAAAGACCCGCACCACTACACGTGGTGGACCTTCCGTTTCAATGCACGTACGAAGAATCTGGGGTGGCGGATTGACTACCAGATGGCCAGTGAAACGTTAAAAAACGACCTTCAAATGGCTGCGATACTGCCTGATGTCAAGCATTCGGATCATTGTCCTATTTCATTGGTTATCAGGTAAATATTGATAAAACCATCCAATTTTTATTTTGGGTGTTTTTACGGGCTAATCCCTTCCGGGTCAAAATACCTTTGAATAAGCCTTTTTTACCTACTTTAGGCGTTAGTAATAAACGCAGAACCCATTAGATTATGAAAAGATTAACCGGTGCTCTCGCATCTGCTCTTCTTATTGGAGCTGTGATCGTAGGTAGCAAAGGGTGTAACGGTGGTCCAGAAGAGCACACTGGTACACGCGTTGCGCAAGGTCCAGTCAAATACGGCGGTGTTTTCCGAATGAATGAACTGGAAGATTTCCGGACGCTTTATCCATTGAACATCGTTGACGTGGTGAGTCACCACATCGGCACCCAGGTATATGAAGGACTGGTGAAATTCAACCAGAAAGACCTGACCATTATGCCGGGGCTGGCAAGCCGGTGGGAGCCTATGGACAGCAATATGCGTTTTGTGTTTCACCTCCGCCAGGGAGTGTTGTTTCACGATGACGATTGCTTTGCAACAACGCAGGGCAAGGGCCGCGAACTCACAGCAACCGACGTGAAATTCTGCTTCGACCAGCTTTGCACGTATTCCACAAACAATCAGCAGTACAGCTACACGTTCAAAGACCGTGTTGTTGGGGCCAACGAATACTTTGCAGCGACTGAAAAAAAATCATTCCCTGCAGGTGGCGTTTCCGGAATCAAAGTGCTTGACGATTCCACGATCTCTATTTCATTGACTCACCCGATGCCGGGATTCCTTTCGATCCTCGCTACACAAGGCGGATGGATTTACCCGAAAGAAGCGCTCGATAAATATGGCGACGACATGCGCATCCATTGCGTAGGAACCGGTCCGTTCCGAGTAAAAAGCATCAAAGAGGGCGAGTCGGTAATTCTCGATTACAATCCAACATACTGGATGTTCGACGAACACGGAAACCGT
>DATHKF010000719.1:0-5195 GCA_035489505.1 Bacteroidia bacterium
CATGTAAAAACTATCTCCGGGAAGAAGTTCGAGACGGTGCGTTGGCGGAGGCTCCTTAACATGTTCCTGGATAGAACCTATTGAACACTTTGCGGCTTTGATCTCTTTTACTTCGGATGCCCTCACGTGATAAAGTCCGGTTCCCGCGCCGGCGAAATGAACGATTTTCGAAATTGGGTCGTACATGCAAAGTCCTACTTCCATTCCGTCGTTCAGTTCATTCTGCGCCCGTTGCTGGCCCAGCGATTTTTTCACTTCGGTATTCATCGCGTTGAGCAGTCGCGTCGGATCAGGAGAGTCTGTTTTTTCCAACGCATTGCGCAAGGCGTTGTGGCCGATGAACGTAAGAAACGCGCCGGGTACACCGTGGCCGGTACAATCAATAGCCGCGATAATTACCTGGCCCTTGTGTTCTTCAACAAAATAAAAATCACCGCCTACGATGTTGCGTGGCTTCAGGAAGAAAAAACTATCGGGAAGCATTCTCTTCAGTTCTTCCGGATCAGGTTCGAGTGCCTGCTGCAACCGGCTGGCGTAGCGGATACTGTCGAGAATATCTTTGTTCTGTTCTTCGATCACCTGGTTCTTCTCTGAAAGTTCGCGCGCAGCTTTGCTCTTCAGTCGAAACCGGCTCCACGCAAAAATTCCGGCAAGGGCTACACCGCCGAAAATGGCTAGAAAAAAATTCCGGTGAACAGAAGTGTAACAAACAAATTCGTGTTCGCCACCAAAAAATGCGCCCCAGATACCTCCTTCTGCAGACAGGTCATTCGCTACGAGTACAGCCACGACGGCAAAAATAAATTTCAGGGATGAATTCATTTGCGTGTATTTTTGGATAGGTCAAGTTAACCAATATGCAGCTATCCAAAGAAGAAGCGCAACAAATCATTCTGCACGCGCAGGGGCTTTCACGTGCCGATGTGTTTGGCAAAACAATAACCGGAACGCTGAAAACCATTCAGCACCTCGGTTACGTGCAGCTCGACACACTGGCGGTAATTGCCCGCGCGCATCATCACACGCTCTGGACGCGCAACAGTTCGTACGCGGAAAAACATCTTGGCCAGTTACTCGAAGACAGAAAAGTTTTTGAGTACTGGAGTCATGCCGCTTCGTACCTGCCCATGGAAGATTTCCGTTTTTCCCTTCCCCGCAAGGCGCGGTATTTATCGGGACACGCACATTGGTTTTCGAAAAACAGGAAACTGATGAAATTCGTGATTGATCGCATTCGCACCGAAGGGCCTCTGCAGTCGAAAGATTTTGAAACGGACCGCAAGCGCGGCAGTTGGTTTGACTGGAAGCCGGCGAAAATTGCACTTGAGCAATTGTTCATGGAAGGATCGCTCATGGTGAAATCGCGAAAAGGTTTTCAGAAAGTGTATGACCTTACTGAACGCGTAGTGCCATCGTCCGTCAATCAATCCAAACCAACTACCGATGAGCATGCCAAATACCTCGTACAGTTCAATCTCCGCGCATTGGGAATTGCCACGATGAAAGACTTCACGCATCTGCGCACAGATTTATCGCCGGTGATTGCAAAGACCGTAGCGCGCATGCTGAAGGAAGGAGAAATTCTCGCGTGCAGCATCAATGGAATCAAAGAACCGTATTACATACTGCCTGCGACAAAAACCAACGGTAAAATTCCGGCAGGCAAACCTCTGCACATTCTGAATCCGTTCGACAACTTCGTCATTCGCCGTGAGCGTATCAGTAAAATTTTTGACTGGAGTTACAATCTCGAATGTTACCTGCCCGAACCCAAACGAAAATTCGGATACTTCTGTCTCCCGGTTTTGCACGACGGAAAGTTTGCCGGCATGTTCGATCCCAAAGCCGATCGCGCTACAGGTATTTTTCATGTCAAAAAAATGTACGTGGAGAAACATGCTGTGAACGCGAATTTTGCGAACGCGTTTGTTGCGCGGCTTAATGAATTTGCGCGCTACAACGGTTGCGAAGAAGTGGTGATTGATAAGACGGTTGCGGCACCGTTGAGGAAATTGCTGAAGGGGTTTCACTAGTCGCACAGACAAATCGCCGGCGGCAGCAAGGAATTTTTCTTTTTGCGTTATTAACCCCGGGTTTCGATCCTTCGGATCATCACCCGGGGTTAATAACATTCGACCCCTTCAGGGTCGCGCAATCCGCGGTGTCGAATTGCAATCAAAAAATTACTGAAACAGTAGTAATAAAAAAAGGTTTCGGGTTTCTTGTTTGCCGTACTCGAACTGGCAAACAAGAAACCCGAAACCTTTTTTAACCCGAAACTTCTATTTCTGAATGATCACCTTCTTATGCACCTGCTGATCACCAATTGTGATTGTCAGCGTGTATGCACCGTTAGCGAATTCGCTCAGATCAAGCGTGGTCACCGAACTATTCGCGCCACCACCTGAACTGTTTTCAGTTTTCATCATCACCACCCTGCCGAGTGCGTCTCTCACTTCGAAAGTCGCGCCATCATTTGCAGGCGGGTAAACCACAGTCACAACTCCGTTTGTTGGGTTCGGGTAGAGATCCACCGCAAACACACCTGGTGTACCGTTGTTGATTCCGGTAAGCGTAAGCTCTTCGAGGTTCGATTCGGAAGTGTTGATGTTCCGCGTAGGATTACAACTGATCAGCCAGATCGTCTGCAGTTTGTAGCCGCAGGTCGCTACTGTCGTTGGAGGTGTCTGATCGGTATATACGAAATTCGTTCCGGCTACCGAGTCAATCACTTCCCAGTTTCCGAGACCGGTTGAGTCACGAAGTATGCGGTAGTAACTCACGCCTGCTCCTTCGTACAATACCCAGTTGAGGTTAACGACTCCGCCTACACCTACGTTAGCCTGCAGGAACAATGTGCGGTGATGCTGGCTCAATACGCTTTCGTTTCCGCAACTGTCTACCGAAGCAATTTTGTAACGCTGGAATGTAGCATTCGGATCGGCAAGCGGAACATACGCGCTGTCGATAAACAACGAGAGTGAATCGTAAGGCACAGCTCCAACCGGCAGGTACACGTTAGACGTGATCTCGCGGAAAATGCGGAATGAATCGATATCCGTTGCAATTGGTTTTTCCCAGATCACATGGTTGTACAGCGAGATAGAATCTACCGTAACCATGCAGATCTCTATCGGTGTAACTTCATCAACCGCGAAGTTGAGGAACGATGAGGTTCCTTGTCCGCATCCGTTTTCACCAGCCACAATTACAGCGCCCGACGACGAAGTAGCTGTGAAGTCAACCGTAATTGTGTTTGTGCTGTCGCCTGCTACAATGGTTGCGCCCGGAGGCAATGACCAGATGTAGTAGTCTGAATTAGTCACCGATGGAATCGTAAACACGACTCCTGTTGATGCCGGACAGATTGGAATGTTGCCTGGACCGCTCACGGCCTGTGCAGCATCCGGAAGCGGGTTCACTACAAGCTGAAGCGTATCTGCGCTTTCTCCGAATCCGCATCCGTTGTGACCCATTACCATAATGGTTCCGCTAACGGCGCTGGTGCTGAAACTTACCGTGATTGAATTCGTGCTGTCACCGGCAGTGATCGTTGCGCCCAATGGCAATATCCACCCGTAGTTCGTTGCGTTATTCACGGATGCAATGCTGAACGTTACACCAGTATCACCCTGGCAAACAGTAACCGGACCGGAAATAGTCAGTGAAGTATCCGGCAACGGATTCACAGTGATTGCGATCCCCGGACCTGCAACACCATTACCGCAGGCGTTCACACCATTCACAGTGATCTGTCCCGATTGCGCAGTAGCCGAATATGCTACCGTAATTGAGTTACCGTTATCTACTGTAATGGCCACGCCCGGAGGCAATGTCCAGTTGTAACTGGATGCGCCCGGTATAGCGGTGATGTTGTATTGAACTGAAGTTCCGGCGCACACTGTTGTGGCTCCTGTAATTGCAGTGGATGAATCCGGAAGGAAAGCAACGTTCACAGGCAATGTGGCTGAAGTTCCGTTTCCGCATGTATTGGTTCCACTTACTGTTACGGTACCTGAAGCAGTAACGTTGGTATAATCCACGAGGATCGAGTTGGTTCCTGCACCGCTGGTGATTACAGCGCCCGGAGGTAATGTCCACGTGTAGCTGTTTGCATTGAGTACCGACGATATCGAATACGCAATGTTGGTTGAACCTTCGCAAACAGAACCTGTTCCGGTAATTGTTCCGGCAGCATCAGGCAGCGGGTTCATGGTGATTGTAAACCCAACTGATGACGTTCCGTTTCCGCAGGTGTTAATACCAATCACATCCACCGTTCCGCCCGAAGCGTTCGGAGCAAAATCGACTGTAATGGTTGCTGCAGTGGATGATGATGTGATTGTTGCTCCCGGAGGTAACGTCCATTGATACGATGTTGCAAACGGTACTGAAGTCGTTGAGAAGGTTACTCCTGTCTGACCCTGGCAAACCGTAAGCGGACCGTTGATGCTTGATGTTGCTCCCGGAAGCGGATTCACCGTAACGTTGAACGGTGACGATGCTGCACCTACTCCGCAGGCATTCACACCTTGCGCCTGGACAAATCCGGACGTTGCGAGGTTACTGAAGTTCACGAGAATGCTTGATGTTCCTGAACCGCTTACGATACTTGCACCCAAAGGAAGTGTCCAGTTGTAGCTGGTTGCATTTGCAATCGGTACAACGGAGAACGCAACGTTGGTTTGTCCCTGGCACACCGATCCGGCCGGACCGCTGACAACTCCTGAAGCTGCCGGGTATGGACTGATCGTGATCGTATGCGTTACCTGGCTATTGCCGGATGCATTGTCTGTGATCGTCAACGTAACAGTAAATGATCCGGGACCGGTAAACTGGATGTTCGAAGGATTCTGTTGGGTTGACGATGTAGGATTCGGAGTTGTTGGTCCTGCAAATGTCCAGTTCCACGTTTGAATGGTGGAGCTTGGAGCGAACGATGCATCCGTAAACGAGATGTTATTTATCTGCGAAGGTGTCGCACAAATCGTAGACGGCGACCACGTAAATCCTGCAGTGAGCGGACACGCAGAACGTGTGATCACTACATCATCAAAGCTAGGTGTACAGGTACCGCTGGTAATGGTCCAGCGAAGTGTTACAATGTTTCCTGAACCCAATCCGCTCAGTGTAGTATTTGGTGTGTTCACGTTACCAAGGTTCGCCACAGTGATCGCCGGGTTGTTGGTCGCAAA
>DATHKF010000720.1:0-5614 GCA_035489505.1 Bacteroidia bacterium
CAAACGGAACATTCTCGGCATAGTGCACGCTCGCTGTAAGCTTGCCCGTTGAATCATACGAAAGCCAGGTGCCGTTGCGCGAAGTCCGGTATTCGAAACCGCGCGTTTCCAGTTTGCCGTTCGGGTGATAACTCATGTACAGGTAAAACTGCGTGAATCCATCTTCATTGACATACGCCGTGTACTGGCCGCTTTTGATTTTCCCATTCGGGTAATACGAAATCACGGAATCGATATTGTCCTGCGGATTGTAATACCAGCGATGCAGCAGTTTGCCCGATTCGTCATTCTGTTGCAATGTTTTTTTCGCTCCATCGGGATAATACGTGTCAATCTGTATGATGATGCTTGTATCTGAACCGTACGTGATTGAATTGGCCGCGTGAATTCCATTTTCAAAATCTTCCACGCTCCGCAATTTTCCATCCTGGTATTCATACCAAAGCCCATCGCGTTCACCATCGATGTACGCGCCTTTGGTGATCATCCGTCCCGATTGCTCATCAAACGCTGTGTACGCGCCATTCCGTTTTCCGGCCAACCAGTTCGTGCGCGAAACAAGAATCCTGTTGATGTACAGCACTGAAAGCCCATCGCGCAATCCATTTGCATAACGTGTGCTGTCCCTGATCCGTTTTTTCTGATAGTCAACGCTGTCAATCACCCAGAGTCCTGTTTTTCTTCCCTGGTCGTACGTTCCGGCCACATCTTTCTCTTCCGTCTCCATAAAAAATTTTCCGTGCAACGTATCAATCTTGTAATTGATCTCGCGTACAACATGACCGTTGACCGTGGTAATGAACGCACCATTTTTCCGGCCTGCAGTGTAGTATCCCGTTACAACGGTCGAATCATCGCGACGCATCATGGCACCGTCTCTTTTTCCGTTTACAAAACGTTCTTCCTGGATGAGTTCACCTTTTGCGTTGTACGACTTCCACACGCCTTCGCGCTGACCGCGTTTGATGCGGCCTTTTTCAACGCCGCCTTTCTCGATGGGAATAGAAACTTTTCCGTTCTTTTTAGATTGAGCGGATAAGGGAGCGGGAAGCGACAGATTGATTGCCAGCAGCAGGATAAAAACGAAAAATTTAGAAATGGCCATGTGGTTTATCAATGGGGTTTGATTGTATTTGCCACCACGAATGTAGCACATTGCGAATTACCGGGTCGAAAATTTAAAAGGCAAAACCACAATGCTGCGCACCGGTTGTCCGTTCTGAATCTGAGGTTGCCACAGCGGCATGCTGTTGACCACACGCAATGCTTCGCGGGCCAGGCCCGGTCCGCCTTTTACTTCCTGTATGGCGCGCGCACTGGTGATCCGGCCATCCGGCTCTACATTAAATTGTATGCGTACCAGTCCTTCAACGTTCATTTCCAATTCCGGTACCGGGTATTTCAGGTTTCTGCGAATGAACGCTTGCATGGAATCGGGCCCGCCCGGAAACATGGCCCCGGTTTCCCCTGGTTGAAAAACTGCGACAGCATCCAAAGTAATTGGAGACTCGGGCATTTCTGCATCGCCAAAAATATCCAACGATCCGAACGACGCATCGAGTGAATCGAGTTGTGAGAAAATTTTATTGTAACCGGGCGTGCCAGCTTTCAGAATTTTTCCGTTTTCAGCGTACGCAATAATCTCATCGTTCGAAAACACGAGCATGGTTTTGCCGTTCGCATAATAATACGAATTGCCGCGGATGGCACCCTGGTGGTAAAGTGTTTTGCGGATGACAATCCCGCTCCGGTTATAATCATACCGTATGCTGTCTTTACCATCGGTTGAAGCATACAGGCGGAAGGATTCAGCGCCGGTAGAATCGTAACTGTTGCATTGCTGTAATTTTGCTGTAACGCCGAAATTACACTGGTAAATACTGCGGGTACGGATTTTTCCATTAGCGTGATACGTGTGAATACTATCAACCAATCCGCCGCTGTACCATTCTCTTTTCCCGATTACGCCCGGACTTTGAAAGACCGCAAACTGTTCAGGATCTCCGGGTGCATGATAACGCGTAATGCAATACAGCGAATCGCTGTCCGGGAAATACAAAAGCCGGTACCTGGATTTCACACCGTGGTCATACCAATATTCTAAACGCAGCCTTCCTTCCACATATTCCTTCCATGCGCCATTCTCAAAACCTTGTTTAAAATAACCAATGACCAGGTTGTTTCCCGGACCGCGAATGATCTGTTTCCCTTCCCGTATTCCCAAAGAATATTCGCAGCTGTCGGTTATCACACCGTTTGAGGTGGTCCACCAGCCCGATTTTTTTCCGGCCGTATATGCTCCGCGGATTTTTGTTTCGGTCTCTTTCGAATACGAATAGAAATATCCCTCGGGGACATCCATGGAAAAGTAACTGTGCACAAGCGTGTCGCCATTTTCACTGAGCTCGATAAAATGCCCATCGTGTTTCCCCGCGGTGTAATCGATGATGGAAGAAATTTTTCCGTTGCGCCAATACCCGATGTGCCGGCCTTCAGCTAGTCCGTTATGATACTTGCCAAAACTTTTACGTGCATGATCGGGATATGATCCGTACCATTTTCCTTCCCGCAAATAATTTTTGGTACGGCCAACGATCACGTTTCCTTCTGTGTCTTTGATCACATTTCTTCCACGCTTTTTGTATTGGGCCTGGAGATTTGCCGAAAGCAGGATTGCGCCAAAAAGAAGCAGGAAATATGCAATCCGGTTTCGTGAAATGTTGGAGTTCATTTCTAGTTGATCTTAAATTTAACCGGGAGTGTCATGCGCATACGAACTGCGCGACCATTCTGCTTTGCAGGTTGCCACCGCGGCATTTGCTTCACCACGCGCACAGCTTCTTTTTCAAGTCCCGGCGCACCGGCAACTCCTTTCAGAACGACAACATCCTGAACCGTGCCGTCTTTGCCCACCACAAACCCGATATACACCGTTCCCTGTTTACCGGCTTCTTTTTCCATTGCAGGATAGCGAATGTTGGCTTGCAGGAATTTATGCAGTGAATCATCCCCTCCCGGAAACCCTGGCATGACTTCGGCAAATGTGAAAACTTCTTCTTCCGGTTCTTCAGCCACCAATTCTTCGGGCCAGTGATCTCTCGTTATTACAATTGTTTGATCAACATCGGAATAACCAACATCCTTTTCTTCTTTCAGGTGCTGCTGAAAGATCTGCTCGTATTGCGGTGTGCCTTTCTTCAGGATTACCCCGGCAGTTGTCTTTACCACAATAGAGTCGCGCAGGTATCCGTTCGCGCAGATACCGCTCACTTTTACTTTTCCATTGGGATAATAGCTTGTGTAACGCCCGTTTGCAATTCCATCCTTATACATAATTTCTTTCGTCACCCGCTGGTTCGAATCAACCCAGACCCATACACCCTGTTGATAGACAACAAATTTGCCATGCATTTTCAGTAACCCTGATTCATCATAGTTCCACTGGTAATAACATATATTTCTCGCGTACTCACTGCTTGCATTCTGGTCGCAATGATTCCGCTGGATCATATTTCCGTTGCTGTTATACACGAGAAAAGAATCCAGCATGCCATCCGTTCCGAAATACATTTTTCTTTCCAGCTTGCCCACCGACCAGGTTTCGGAGTAGGTTAGTGTTCCTTCTTCCGAATAAAGTTTTGCCGACTGAACCATTCCGTTTTTCTCCCAGGCCGAATCGTACCGGACCACTTTTTCGCGACGGTACCAGCACTCACGAAGTTTTTTACCCGTGGTTGAGTACTGCCGGTGAATGCTGTCCCGCTCACCGGCTTTGTAATACGTAACGAGATAAGGTTGTGTACTGTTCCTGTGGTAAATAATGTTTTCGCCGGAAAGTTTTCCATCGATATAATATCCGACGCTGTAAAGCATGCCATCATAATAGTTAACGCGTCTTCCGTTAGCCATGTTGTTGCGATACATACAGGTGTCTGTTCCATCTTCGCCACCGGGATTCTTAAACACCTGGCACCACAGACCTTCTTTTATACCGTTCACGTAATTTCCCTGCACCACTGTATAATGAGGTGCGCCCAGGGTTTTGCGGTAGTAGCCGTGGAGTGTATCATTTCGGAACGTTTCAATATGGGATGTGTCACCGGAGGGCGTATACGTAATCCATTTTCCGTCACGTTTGTCGTTCACGTAATTTCCTTCCATGTACATTTTACCCGTGGTCCGGTGATAAAGCGTATAGTGCCCATGCTTCAAACCTTTTTTGAATTGTGTGGCCTCCAGCAGGCGGCCGCCAGGGCTGGATGTTTTCCAAAGACCGGTTTTCTCTCCGCGTTTCTTTTTGCCCTCACTGATGTCGCCGTTGCTTTCGGTGATTTTGCACTTGCCGTTTTTCTTGTCCTGGGCATGAGCATTAAAGACGATGCATGTACAAAGTGCAATCAGCAGGAACCGTATTGTGTATGACTTGAGCATAGTTGAATAAAAAAACGGGAAGCACCGCCTCCCGTCTGAAATCGTGTCGCGTAAATATTATTTCACAGTAATCTGTTTGCTGTAGTATTCCTGAACTGAACAACTTACGATCGTGTATGTTCCTGCTGCAAGACGTTCTTCCAGGTCTTTGGCCGTCAACGGATCAACATTGCTGGTTAACTGCACTTTGCTGTAGAATTCCTCGCCTGTATTGCTGCGGACGACAATAAGCACAGGTCCCTGGTTATCGGCGGCAGTAGTTTTGCCCGGACTAGGTGTAACAGGTGACCCCGCTTTGTATTTTACAGGAACCGCGTTTGAAAAAGTAATGTTGCTTTCTGCGTCGATTACTTTAATGCGGTAGAACGACATGCCTTCAAGCGGGGCAAAATCGGTTTCCATAAATTCTGTATTCACCGAACCCGGCTCGATGCGTGAAACGGTGGTGTAATCAATCCCGTTTTTGGAACGCTCAAGCTCGTACACCTCAATACCCGCAGCGGTTGTTGTCCACGACAATAATACGTGTGAATCCAACGGTGTGGCAACCAGGTTAGTTACTGAACCATCCTGCACTGATCCGTAGATCGCCTTTGCATCCACAGAAATTGTGGTGAGGAGAATCGCGGCCGAAAGAACTAGTGTACGCATGTTTAACGTAAATTTTAAATTAGACGGGTCTTTCAAATGTACAAAAGCTTTCCTTTGCATCCTAGGAAGACCGCCTCATACTCAGGTGGTTGTGTTGATAACCTGAATTGTAAATTCGTCGAACAATATATGCGTTAGTCTATATATTGAACGACTTCATCGAACAATACGTTAATTTAGTCCCATGAAAATTCTATTCGCCGCATTCTTTTTGTTCATTTCCTCAACAACTGTTTTAGCCCAGAAAGACGCCGTCATCGCCTTCTGGAATGTGGAAAACTTGTTCGACACAATCGATGATCCCGCCATCGATGATGCGGAATTTCTGCCCGGTGCAAAAAAGCCGTGGACTTCGGAACGGTACAACACCAAACTGAAAAATACGGCGCAGGTCATTCTTGCGATGAACAATGGCGCAGGGCCGGATATTCTCGGCATGGCCGAAGTCGAGAACAAAGGCGTGCTCGTTGATCTCACCACGAAAACCGATCTGAAAAAACAGAAGTACGGGATCGTGCATTATGATTCTCCG
>DATHKF010000721.1:0-2914 GCA_035489505.1 Bacteroidia bacterium
TGACTGGTGCAACAGGCGCTAACGGTGCAACTGGATCTACAGGTGCAGTTGGTCCGCAAGGTCCGGTTGGTTCAACTGGCGCAACAGGTGCTCAAGGTCCTATTGGTTTAACAGGTGCTACAGGCGCAGTTGGTCCGCAAGGTCCGGTTGGTGCTACAGGTTCTACTGGTGCAATCGGTCCACAAGGCCCAGTTGGTGCGACAGGTTCTACTGGTGCAATTGGTCCGCAAGGCCCGGTTGGTGCAACAGGTACGAATGGTGCAACAGGTCCAATGGGCCCTCAAGGTCCTGTCGGTTTGACAGGAGCAACTGGAGCAGTAGGTCCGCAAGGCCCTGCAGGTGCGATTGGTGCTACTGGCGCTGCCGGTTCTGCGAACATTAACGGTACCACTGATTACGTAGTGAAGTTCACAAGTGCAACCACTGGAGGCAATTCACAGATCCAGGACAACGGAACAAATCTGAGCATCAGCCAGACAGCAATCGCTCCAGTGGCCCCTTCACCGCTGTACCTTTTGAACACTTACCATTATCAGCAGGGAATCAATGGCGACGGCCAGGCTGGTATTTATGCCTACCGCACCCGCGACGGAGTGAATGACGGAACGGGATACGGATATAACACGATCAACTCCGGAGTCAACGGTTACAGTTACTGGGGTGATCTTTATTCATTCGGCGTTGCCGGTCATTGCTACAACGACTTCAACCGTACAGGTGGCGTCCTCGGATCAAAACAGGATGGTTCTTATTGGGGATCGCTTGGTTACAGAAGTTCCGGGTTGCTCACTTACGGTGTTTACGGAAGTTCGGCGTATGCAAACGGCGCTGGCCGTATGTCAAACGGAATCAAAACCGGAATTGGTGGTGGTTTCTACGGCGACCTGATGGGTGGCTGGGTTCGCGGTGACATCATGGGTCTTACCACAATGGGATCGATGTACGCATCGTACAACATTGGAAACACATACACTACTGGTTTCCATGCCGACCTCGTTAAAACAGGAGGTACTGTTACACCGGCTTACGCTGTTACTTCTACAACAGTAAAGGTGTATGACGATGGTTCAGGCCAGTTGTCAAACGGAACAATCCGCGTAAACTTTACTCCGGAGTACGCTGCATTGATCAAAGGAAACGGAAGACCAACTGTAACTGTATCTGCAATGGGTCAGTGCAATGGTCTGTACATTGTTTCCATTGACGAAGCAGGTTTCACCGTAGCAGAAATGAACGGCGGAACAAGCAACACCGAGTTCTCGTGGATCGCAGTTGGTAAACGTACAGATGCTTCGAATACTGAAGTTCCTGAAGAGCTTACTTCTCCAAACTTCACAGAGAAAATGCAGGGTGTTATGTTTAACGACGGCAACACACAGCAATCGGGTGCACCGGTATTCTGGAACGGTACTGGTCTTCAGTACTCAACTCCTCCGGCTGACAATACTCCGAAAGTTGAAGCTCCGAGAAAATAAATTAAATCTTTGATCGTACTAAGTCCTGCGTGGTTCGCCGCGCAGGACTTATTTTTGGTAGTGTCTCACTTTGCTTTATGACACGGTCCCGATAGCAATCGGGAGCGCATTTTTACGGCATTTCTTATTCTAAGCCCGGGCGTTCACGGCGAGGTAACGGTAACGCGCCGTGAACGCGCGGGCTTAGAACGGGTTTCGTGCTTCTTTTATCGTCGTGTCGCCGTGTCAAAATATCAAATGCTCAAACTGAGACACTACCTTATTTTTTATCTTGTTGTGAATGAAACTCATTGCGATTTTTTGTTGCTTACCCATTCTGCTTTTTGCGCAGAAACAGAATACAGCTTCACCTGGTTGTACGCCCGAATATTTCAGGTACGTCGTAGAAACACTTGCGCATGATTCGATGAAGGGCCGATTGCCCGGAACACCGGAAGAAAAAAAATCGGCAGAATTTATTGCAGCAGAATTCCGGAAGACCGGTTGCAAACCGTTGCGTAAAAAACAATATTGTTTTCCATTCGATTATACGAACCCCGATTCAGTGATCACGCATTCCACCGGAAACGTCATTGCTAAAGTGGACACGAAATCAGATTACTGCATCGTGATCACTGCACATTACGATCACATCGGAGCGGGAAAACATCATTCGAATGATCCGTTCTCGCACGCCATTCACAACGGAGCCGATGACAATGCGAGCGGAGTAGCGATGCTGCTCGGACTTGCCGCCTGGTGCAACGAACACAAAAAAGATTTACAATACGATATTGTTTTTGCAGCGCTGAGCGCAGAAGAAGATGGACTCTTCGGTGCAAAAAAATTCTTGTCGTCGGATTTAATTGACACATCGAAAATTATCTGCAACCTGAATTTCGACATGCTCGGGTCACTCGATCGTGCGAGACCCATGCTTGTTGCCGATGGAGCGCTGGAAAATTCTGCGTGGGATTCTCTCCTTCCGCGCGATACGACTGCATCTTTTTTTGTTCAGCGAAGCGTTAACGTTGTTAAAGGAGGTGCTGATCACTGCGTGTTTCTCGACGCCAACATTCCATCAATCCTCTTCTCTACCGGCTTAACCGGTTTTTATCATCGACCAACCGATGATCCTTCAACAATCAACTACGAAGGAATGATAAATATCAGCACGTATCTGCAGGAATTGCTGATGAAACTGAACAGAAAAAAAAATCTGCAAATCATTTTGCGATAAAATTCCAGTCGTCGAATTATTTTCCTCCCCGGTCGAAATCACATGTGTTAAGAGTTCCCAATTGGGAAACAGGGATGGTCATTCATTTATCTTTGCACCCGCTGAAATAAATTTTTATAAAAACCAAGATGAAAAAACAAATTCTCTTTTTGGGAATATTGTCTGGCACATCTATGTTGATCAATGCGCAATCGGTTTCTCCCGATGTTATTGCTTCAGG
>DATHKF010000722.1:0-2610 GCA_035489505.1 Bacteroidia bacterium
CCCATGATAGACTGGATCTTCATCATCATCTCCTGCTGCTTCATGCGTTCAGCCTGCGCCTTAGCCTGGAGCTCTTCTACTTTAGCTTTTGGATAGATACTGTCTACGCTTACAGAGAAGCCGAGGTATTCCATGGTATCGTGAGCCGGATCGAACACGAATTCGTCAGGATAATATTTCTTCAGTGAATCCATTTTCACGTAGAAAGAAACGCTGTCGCCAACGTGAAGTTTCTTCATGATATCAAGGAAATCGCCCTTGAATTCTGAGCTGTCCATACGCATCGGGTACGACGGTGAACGCGATTCTTTGTTCACATCAATGAACACCGAATCTTTCGTGTCTTTGAACTTGATCTTGATGAAGATGGCGCCGCCTTCTTCAACAACTTCAGTTCCGGCTCCTTTTTTGTGTTGGATGAACCATGAACCATTGTCAGCCGACTCGTAACCAGGCCAAGGGCTTGTTGGACCACAAGCAGCAAAAAGCATTGCAACGAAGGCAACGCCTGCAAAAATTGATTTTTTCATTTTGTTGTTTTGATATTACCTGGTATGCAAAAGTTCAATCGTGTAAATGACCGGTGTGTGCGGTGGGACTATTCCCGTACTCGAACCTTCCGTACCAAAAGCCAGCCGCGAAGGTAAGATTATTTTGACGTATCCACCTTCCTGTAAACCCGATAAAACCCGCCGGATCCCCGGAATTACCTGCCCGTCGTCGCCCCAGGTAAACGTAAGCCCACCGTAGCGTTCGCTGTCGTCAAAAACACGCCCGTTGAGCATTTCCCCTTTGATTTTCACGCTCACGGTATCTCCTTTGATGGGAAATCCGCCGGTACCCGGTTTCGTTTCAAGGACCACTGCGCACGTACTGTCGGGTGTATAGCCCAGCTTTTTTCGCGCGAGGTACCGCTGAATAAGCAGGACTTCCCCGGCATCCTGGTCGGCATTGGCTTCGCGGTCGGCCACTTCATCAGGCGTGAGAATGCGTACAATTTTTACGTTCATTTCGATCATTCCCGTGTCGGGCATACCCGGAACTGCAAGCCCGGAACCCGGAAGCAGGAATGTTGCGCTATCGCCTTCCGACAAAACGCTGAAATACCTGCTGGCTTCCGATTGCATGAAAAGCGTTCCGCTGGCCGACTCAAGTTCGGAATCGTAAATGATCTCATCGCCGAATTTATTCAGCATGATCACTTCGTAAAAATCATCGGGACCAGCTTTTTTTTCAGTCTCGCCGGGAAAATGAAGTTTGTAATAAACGCCCGGCTCAGCTTCTGAATAGCCCGGGTATTTTTCCTGTTCGCAGGAAGCAAGAAGAAGAATGCTGAATAATACGGCTGCGTTAATGCAGCGCATGGAGTTTGACCTCATAGAGAACGCTTGATCGTGCTGGAATTTTATCCTGGTCGCCGGTGAGCCCGTGAGCCAGGTACGAAGGAAGAATAAAACGCATCTGGTCGCCCACACGCATGAGTTGAATGCCTTCGTGCAAACCTGATTCAATGTAGTCTTCACCAATGACAAATTCTTTTTTTTCATTACCGGAAGAATAACATTTGGTTCCATCGAGGAGGTAAATGTCGTACGTCACTTCAGCGGTTTGACCTACATGTGCAGAATCTCCGTTGCCTGCGCTCATGAGCATGTAATACACGCCGGACTTCGTTTCCTTCATGTCCCATTTATTCCGGGCAATGTATTGCCTGATCTCGTCCTGCTGGCGATCAACATCCCATGCATTCATTTCCCTGGACAGGCGGTCTGCTTCTTCTTTGGTCAGATCTTTTTTCGCCTTTGGTTTTTCTTCTTCGCAGGAAAAAACCAGGAGCATGATGGCTGAAAGAAAAAGTGTGGCGATGGTCTTCATGTATCTCAAACGAAATTCAGGAGTTTTTCAGTTGTTCGAGATACGATGGAAGCAGACTTTTGAATTTTTTAACAACATCTTCCAACTTTTGATCGGAGATTCCGCCGGCTGCATTTTTGTGACCGCCTCCGCTGAAGTTGGCGCGGGCAAAAATATTCACGTCAAATTCACCTTTCGAACGGAAAGAGCATTTTACTTTTCCATCGCGTTCGGAGAAAAATGCCGCGAAGACAATTCCGCGAATGGTCAACGCGTAATTCACAACACCTTCGGTATCTCCTTTTTTATAATTGAAACGATCGTGTTCTTCGTTGTTCAATGTAAAAAAAGCCGTGTGGTGTTCCGGGATGACCTGCAGTTTCTCGCTGAGAATAAAACCCAGCAGGCGCAGGCGGTTTTCTGTGTTGTCGTCGTAAACGCGGTTGTAAACGAGCGAGTGTTCTGCTCCGCGGTGAATTAAATCGGACACCACTTTATGCGTGAACGCAGTCGTCGCCGGAAAACGGAATGAACCGGTATCGGTCATGATGCCGGTGTAGAGGCAATTGGCAATGTCGCGGTCGATGAGATCCAGGCCTTTCATCGCGTGAATAAATTCATAGATGAGTTCGCAGGTTGAGCTCGCGCTTACTTTATGCAACGCGTATTGTGCAAACCCGGAAGGTTTGAGGTGATGATCGATCATCACTTTGGGTGTATCCAGTGCCGCAATGAATTCTCCAACAGAATTGATCC
>DATHKF010000723.1:0-2159 GCA_035489505.1 Bacteroidia bacterium
TCACGCTCGGTATACGTCCTTTAGCGTTGATCATTCAGCTCACGCGCAGTTCCATGCTTGAAGTACTTTCGTTCGACTACGTGCGCACCGCGCGCGCCAAAGGCCTGAGCGGGTTCAAAGTCATTGTGAAACATGCTTTGAAAAATGCCCTTAACCCGGTGATCACCGCCATCTCCGGATGGTTCGCAGGTTTGATGGCCGGCGCAGCGTTTGTGGAAGCCGTGTTCGACTGGAAAGGAATCGGTAACGCCGTTGTTGACGCCTTGTTCAATTACGATCTTCCGGTTGTGATGGGCAGTACGCTTGTATTTTCCACGTGTTTCGTTGTGATCAACATCATTGTGGATGTTGTGTACGCGGTACTTGATCCGCGCGTCAGATTGCAGTAATTCTTCTGAATTTGTGATGAAATTTTATGTATTTTTCCACGATTTGATAAGGCCAAGGTGTGTTCGCTTCAGGATCACTTGTAAGAAGACAGAGAATTTCATATCTTTGCAATGCGTCTGGTACGAGTCGCTAAGCGTCTCAATACGGGATAATTCCCTAAAACCAGTCGCTTTTTTATTTTAGATATGCTGCTCTGTTACATTGACGAATCCGGCACACCTCAGCTACCTGGAAATACATCACATTACGTTTTAGCGGGTCTATCAATTCCGATTGAACGGTGGAAAGATTGTGAGCGGGAAGTCCAGAAAATCAAGGACAAATACAAATTAACTCATGCCGAAATTCATACGGGATGGTTGATTTGGCCGTTACTCGAACAAAATAAAATTGTTGATTTTGAAAAGTTAGACTACGCTGCAAGAAAGTACGAAGTTGAGAAATACAGAAATGCCGAACTGCTTCGACTTCAATCTCCAAAAACCGTTAGTCTCTATCATAAAACCAAAAAGAACTACCGGTTGACCTATGATTACATTCATCTTACCTACGACCAGAGAAAGTCATTTGTAAAAGAAATTGCAACCCTAATTGGTGGATGGTCGTTTTGTCGATTATTTGCGGAGTGCGTGGACAAACTTCACTTCAATCCAGCTGCAACTAAACTTACCGTAGATGAACAGGCATTTGAACAAATTGTTTCAAGATTTCAACAGTATTTGAAGATTTACTCATTGTCCTCAAAGCAAAAACAGTATGGTCTTTTAATACATGACAATAATGAAGCTGTAAGCAAAAAGCACACGACAATGATGAAAAATTTTCATCAGGTCGGCACTTTTTGGACTTCCATTGAGAACATTATTGAAACACCATTATTTGTTGATTCTCACCTGACGAGTATGGTTCAATTGGCTGATGTGTGTGGTTATGCGATCAGAAGGTATTTAGAGAAAAAAGAAGATTATCTCTTTAACGAAATTTACAAAGTTGCAGACAAAAAAAGTTCCGGGAAAGTGGTCGGTGTAAGACACTTTACGGCAAATCATTGTTCTTGCAAAATTTGCGAGGGACACAGATAATTTCTCAAAAATCGTCTTATGCGGAGAAAAATCATTGCCGGAAACTGGAAGATGAACAAGACTGCAACGGAAGCTTCGGCCCTTGCGCAGGAACTTGCGGTGCAGGTGCGCATGGCTCCCGACAGCCGTGTTGAAACCATTATCGCCCCGGCCTTTCCTTTCCTCCTGCAATGCGCACGCAACGTGAACGGTGTTCCCGGACTGCATGTGGCCGCACAGAATTGCCATTGGGAAAATGAAGGCGCTTTCACCGGCGAAGTTTCATTGCCCATGATCGCATCCACGGGTGCTACGCACGTAATCGTTGGACATTCGGAACGCAGAACATTGTTCGGTGAAACCAACGCCATTCTCCAGGCAAAACTTTCTGCCGTACTCGCACATGGACTCACACCCATATTCTGCGTAGGCGAAACACTCGAAGAGCGCAACAATCACCAACAGGCTGTTGTGATTGCCGATCAGATGGAAAACACCGTGTGCAAACTCAGCAATAAGCTTCTTGAAAGGATTATCATCGCATACGAACCCGTGTGGGCCATTGGCACCGGGCTTACCGCCACACCCGAACAGGCACAGGAAATGCATGCGGTGATCCGCAATATGATTGCCAATAAATACGGTCACGCTGCAGCGGAGCAGGTGCCTATCCTTTACGGAGGCAGTTGCAACCCTTCGAACGCGAAG
>DATHKF010000724.1:0-6709 GCA_035489505.1 Bacteroidia bacterium
GAAGTGATATTGATCGCTCCATCCAATGCACCACAAACCGATGGGTTGATCACCGTGTCGATCGTTGCCGTTACCGCCGACGGCGATACAAGCACAAACGAGAACGAGGTAGTACACCCGTTGTTGTCCGTGCACACACACGAGTACGTCCCTGCAGGCAGATTGTTGATGGTTTGCGTCGTGGCATTTGTAGACCAGAGATACGTGCAGTTGCTGTTGCCTCCTGCGGTGATTGCTGTTGCGCTTCCATTAAAAAATCCTGAACAGCTCGGCTGAACAGTTGTGAATGTAGACGTGAGCACCGGTGGTTCCAGTACCGGCATGGAGTCCGTGCGCGTACAACCCACTGCATCGGTGATCGTGTAGGTATAGAATCCTGCACTCAATCCGGTGATCGCATGAGAAGTGTCTCCCGTAGACCAGAGGTACGTGTAAGGACCAACTCCTCCTGATCCGAAGAGGGAAAGTCCTCCGTTGCTATCGCCATTGCACAATGCGCCTGTATGTATCACATTGATCGTATCGAGATACGCCGATTGCGTGATGGTAACGGTTACTGTATCTGCGTCTGCACAGGGATCGCTCACGATGCAGGTATATGTTCCTGCAACCAGGTTGGAAGCCGTAGCAAATGATCCTCCATAAGGTGTCCACGAATAGGTGAGCCCGCTGCCCATAGCCGATACGGATGCTGTTCCCGTACTGTCGCCATAACAGTTAACATTCGACGACGAACCTAATTGCGCCCATACACCAATGCAGCAAGATGTCATGCTGTGGTTGCCAATGAAGGTAAATGTGTTTGATGGATACACGTCGTACTCGGTTGCAGCAACAGCCCAGTTTGTATTCCCCTGCTGGATACCTACCATACGCACGAGCGTGAATTCACTCGTTGCACCGGTGCCTACCGGCCAGTTTATACCGGGGTCAACACCAATAATGCCGATGATGTCTACCAGCAAACCGGTTGTGTTGTTCTTGATGGACATCACATCGTCCCCGTTAAAAAACGTGATGGTGTGCAACGTATCGGAAACAGCAAGAATAGCTGCAATTGCCGATGGATTCCCCGCTACGTACACTGCCCCGGGAGCCAAAGTGCCTTGCGGAAAAAGTGAATCAGATGGTGAAGGTGAACCGTTGTTGTAACGGTAAATGGTATAGTTGGTCAGATTTATCGTGGCGCTTGTCGGATTATAAATCTCGATCGCCTTGTTATTCGAAGTGCCTTCGAGGTATTCAGAAAAAAACAGTTCGGAACATTGTGCATAGGCACCCGTTGCAGCGAGACATGTCGAGAACAGCAGTAGAAGTTTTTTCATTGGGAAGGTTTATAGGATCAGCTTGATTTATGCGTGCAAGTTAAGCGATTGAACCCAAAGAACCTTTTTTCGGTGCGGATTTGAGCAGGTATTATCAGAGCAGGTAATAACAAGTCATGCCTTGATTATCTATGTAAAAAATAACCACGGCGGCGCGGCGACACGGCGTTCAATGTTTGATAATCGTTATCCGCGTCGGCACGGCGTTGGTAAATATCACTTCGTGATATCATTAATACAACACGTTGGGGTAACTCATTAAATCGCGAAGCGATTCTTTGCGGACTTTGCCTCCTGAAATTCTTTGCGCTTTTCTTCGCGGACTTTATGCCTTTGCGTCTATTGAGAAGCACAAGCGCATATCCAGCGTGAGTCCGTGGTTATTTATATTCAACCACCTATTCAGCAAATTCCCACATGCTCCGATACCCGCCAATCTCCTCCACATAATCCAGAAACGATTTATAGAATCCGTGATTCGCCAGTGTTGCACTATCCCCGAACACGAGCAATTTTCGCTTCGCACGCGTAAGCGCTACATTCATGCGGCGTGTATCGGAAAGAAATCCGATCTCGCCCCTATCATTACTGCGCGTCATGCTGATGCAGATGATATCGCGTTCCTGTCCCTGGAAACCGTCAACAGTGCGCACAGAAAAATGGTGACGCGAATCTTTGAAGAGTTCGTTTTCGAGAATGTAGTTGCGGATGAATTCGGTCTGCTGTTTATACGGTGCGATGATGCCAATACGCAGCGGTTCATCCGGCTTGACATCATATTGCTCAAGCACCTTCACGAGATGGTTCAGCAACAACGTTGCTTCCTCAGGATTCGAATAACTCAGCGATTCCGGATTCTGCACTTCATTGTAACCGCCACCGGCCGTATCAATGAATTCAAACGGACGGTTCAGCAGCGTATCGTTCTCGTCAAAGCTCAGGAGATTGTCTTTCACGGTCACATCGGCTTCCAATTTTCCTTCGTAAAACATTTTGTTGGAAAAACCCATGATGTGTTCGTGCATGCGGTACTGTGTGCGCAAAAGTGCAGTTGCTTTATGCTGAACTTTAATCACACGTTCGAACAAGGTGTATTTCAATCCGCCTTCTTCTGCTTTCCGCGATTTTACCGTTGGAGGCAACTGCAAATGATCGCCCGCAAAGATCACGCGTTCCGCACGCGAGATCGGGATCCAGCTCATCGGCTCGAGTGCCTGAGCGGCTTCATCAATGAAAACAGTTTTGAAACGGAGATCGCGCATGAGACGGCCGGAAGCAACAACCGGTGTACACGCAATGACCTGTGCTTTTTCGAACTGGTCCCAGAGAATATAATCTTCGAGCGTGGATGCATCCTTTTGCAGCTGCTTCGCTTCGGTGAACAATAAATTCCGTTGCGAGCGCTCCTGGTAACCGAAGTTGCGTTTGTATTTTTTGGCCATCGCAAAAAATTCTTCGGCACGTTTGCGGTACTCTTTCAGTTCCTTCCAGTTCGGGTGATTCATCATGCGCACGTCGAGCGTGTTGTTCATCACTTCTTCCGAAACACGCGCAGGGTTTCCCAAACGCAAAACGTTTATACCCTGCTGCACGAGTTTTTCCGTCATGAGATCAACTGCCACGTTGCTCGGACTGCACACCAGCACCTGCTTCTCGTGCATGAGCGTGTGCATGATCGAGCGGATGAGCGTAGTGGTTTTTCCTGTGCCCGGCGGGCCGTGCACAACCGCAACGTCTTTGGCGGAAGCAATCAGCTTCACCGCATCCTGCTGCGACTGGTTCAGCTGGTGCGCGACGGAAATTTCTTCCGGCTTTTCAAACGTGGCGGGATTGATGCCGTATAAAATATCACGCAACTGTGCGAGACGTGAATTTTCTGCTTCAATTACTTTTTGCAAGGCGATCACCATTTCCCGGTAACTCGCTTCATCGAACAAAACGTTCAATCCAAGTTTTCCGCGGTCCATCCAGCCGGGAAGTTCATCCACCGTAAAAGCGAGACGCATGCGGTTGCCCCACACGTTGCGGACAGTAGCCTGTAATTTTTGTTGCCCGTCTGTGGCATCGCCGGCGTTGGAAAATACTTCCACCTGTTTGCCATTGGAGAACTGGTGGACTTCGTCCAGTCCCTGGGTGCGCTCTACTTCCAGCGTCACGTAATCGCCCGGGCCCATTTCCTCCGCATTGATCCGCAAGGGATACCAGGTAACGCCGTTTCTTCTGCGTTCCGCAATGCTGCTCCGCTCAAACTGGTCGAGATACTGGCGCAGGTCTTCTTCCTTCTCGATAACAAGAAGGTCGACCAGCTTTCTGAGTTCTTCCTTGGGTGACATACGATCCGGGCACAAAGAAACGGAAGAAATTCCAGTGCAAACGGTTCACGCACATCTATAAAGTTTGTACTTTCACATGGCCCATGAAGCGTTTCCCCTACTCCCTATTCATCGTCGTATTTTTAGTGTCTGTAAATTGTTTTTCACAGGACAAACGAAAAGCAGACAGTCTTCTCACGGTTTTAAAAACAGCGGAAGACACGCAGCGCGTTGTGGTACTGGGGGAACTCTCGTACTACAACCGGATCAACGAACCGGATATGGCGTTGAAGTACGCCGACCAGTCCATTCAGCTTGCCGATCAGATCCACTATGAAAATGGACGGTTCAATGGACGAATGCAGAAAGGTCTTGTGTTTTACAGCACCGGGAAATACGATAGTGCCCTGAAGTATTTCGAGGCTTCACGGGTTATTGCAGAGAAGATCAATGATCCATCGCAGCTTGCCGCTATTTACAGCAACATCGGTAACGTGTACGGCGACATGGGCCAAAACAAGAAATGCCTGGAATACTACCTGAAAGGTGACGAGTATACCAAGAAAATGGGGCAGCCTGTGAAAGCCGCTTATATGGAGGTGAACATCGGAACCATTTATTCGGCCCTCGGTCAGCACGATTCTGCATTGGTGTTTTATGAAAGCGCCCTGGCAACTTTGAAAGGGATCGACCCCAACGATGAAAAGCTATACATCGTGTATGGAAATATTGGTGCGAGCCACATGGAGATGGGCGATACCGTGAAAGCGGAAGCGGCATTCATTCAGTCGCACCGCATTGCATTGATGTACGACAATAAACGTGCGCTCGCATCCTCCTATGACCATCTTGGGATTATTGAATTTTCCAAAGGGAACAGGGACACTGCGTTTGCATACCTCCGGAAATCGCTTGAGCTGTGTTACATCACCGAATCGCGGCAGGCAATTTCGGAAGTCTGTGCACACATGGGCGAATTGTTTTACACCTCGGGACAGTACGACAGCGCCTCTTTTTATTGGTCAAAAGGTGTAGTTTTCGCTGAGGAAATCAAAGACTATTACCAGCTCGATGATTATTACCTCGGCCTTTCAAAAGTATTTGAGGCCACTGGCAAAATCGATTCGGCCCTGTTCTATTACAAGAAGCTGCAAGCGGTGAAAGACACTTTGTTCAATCTGAACAAAAGCAATATCGTGGGTGAAATGCGTACGCAGATGGAGAATGAGCGCGGCCAGAAGGAAATTGAATTGCTGAAAGAACAGGATGAAAAAAAGAATATCATTCTGTATTCGTCCATTGCGTTCGGCATACTCATTCTCTTGCTGGGTATCCTGGCATTCAACCGCTACCTCGTGAAAAAACGAAGTGCGATGTTGCTGGAGAAACAGAATTCCGAAATCCAGGAACAGAAAGAAATTATCGAAGAGAAAAACAAAGACATCACGGACAGTATCCGCTATGCGAAGCGCATTCAGAACGCGATACTTCCGGCCAATGAAAAAATCCATGAACTGTTCCCGCAATCGTGGTGCTACTTTCTGCCAAAGGATATTGTGAGCGGCGATTTTTACTGGTTCGAAAACGAAGGCGATTACAAACTTTTTGGTGTTGTCGACTGCACGGGTCATGGAGTTCCCGGCGCCTTGCTCAGCGTGGTGGGCCACAACATTCTCGGCAAAGCGCTGACCGATCTCAAAATGATCATGCCAGATAAAATCCTCGCGTTTCTCGATGAAGAAATTCACAAAACACTTCGTCACAAAGATGCGCACGAGGAAAGCGGGATACAGGATGGAATGGACGTGTCGCTATGCTGTTACCACGAGAAAAGCGGAACGGTGTATTATGCAGGCGCATTTAACCCGATGTATATTGTTCGCCAGGGAGAGTTGCTTGAATTCAAAGCCGACAAAGTGCTGATCGGTTCGGGTGATTCAAAAAACAAACCATTCAAGCTTCACGAGGTGAAAGTGGAGAAAGGTGACCAGATCATTTTATTCTCCGATGGATTCGCGGATCAATTTGGTGGCCCGTTTGGAAAGAAACTCAAATACAAACCTTTTCAGCAAATGCTGCTTTCGATCCAGTTTAAAAACATGGACGATCAACTGGCTTCCGTGAAAAATTCGTTTGAGGAGTGGAAGAAGGATTTCGACCAGGTGGATGATGTGTGCGTTGTTGCTGTGAAAGTATGACAGTAGAAATTCAACCCGGTAGCCCTTATTTTACCACGGCGTCACGGCGATAGGGCTCAGCATAGCCCGCGCGACACCGCGAACTCATGAATCTGCCAGCAGATTCGCGTTCACAAAAAATCAGCTCAGTAAAATGGAGAAGGTCGAAGACCTTCGAATGCATCGCCGTGTCGCGCGGGTAACACCACAGTACGATCGCCGTGACGCCGTGGTAAATAATTTCGTTTCTATTTCTGATATTTCAGCGTAACGTACACAGGAAGGTGATCACTGTATCCTCCAATATACCTCGACCCCGCCCACGTTCTCTTCGGCGATAATCCATCACCTTTGTACACTTCCGCGAAGATCCACTCGGGTTTGAAGATGAATGCCTGCGTGATGTAGTAGCTTTTCTTCTCACGGAAATTTGGTGTAACCAGAATCTGGTCGAGACAGCTTTTCTCTTTTTTGTAGTAATGCGTACCGTCGCCGGATGCTTTGATGGAGTCCATCATGTTGTTAAAAATTGGAACCAATGCACCATAGGTCATCGTCGAGTAGCGGAGATCGTAGAGTGACTTCATGCTCTCATCAGTAGGTTCATCATTGAAATCACCCATTGCAAGAATTTCAACCGAAGGATAAAGTTTCAACAGGCTATCACAAATTCTTTGCACCGTTCTTGCAGCCGCCATTCTCTTCGGATTACTTTGTTCCGTACCTCCCAATCGCGAAGGCCAATGATTCACGAGAATGCAAATCGTGTCTTTCTTGTTGAGTATTCCACGCACAACCAGGATGTCGCGCGTTGGCCGTGGAGCTGCAGTATCTTTTTCTCCCTTCGGAAGTACAACCCGAACGCTGGATGAAGAAAGTACAGTAAACGATTTTG
>DATHKF010000725.1:0-9634 GCA_035489505.1 Bacteroidia bacterium
GCGAGGAGGGGACGGTTTTTTTGTGAGTACGTTGGTAAACGGCCACAAAAAAAATGCCACAAACCTTTTTAGTTTAAAATTTTTCTGCAATTCAGGCGGGTGAATACCGAATTGTTGAAATAATATTTCCTGCGGATTTTATGGGATAGAGAGAATAGAACTAACTTTCAATGTACCCTGGAAAAGTATTCTACCAGGGGCTTTTACCTTAAAAACCAAACCCATGAAAAAATTGCTAACTCTTATTCCATTTGCGCTTAATTCATTATTGCTTTCTGCGCAACCTTACGGTCAAACACAGTATCCAAGCGGATCAACCATGACATCCGGTTACACGACCTTTCTAAATCCCCTTAACCGTGGATTTATTATGGCGGGCCTGGCGGGTGGCCCTCTTTTTCATATCGATAAAACGAGAACCGGCGGAAGTATGCCGAGCTTTAATAGTACGCTTAGCTTTGAGCGGGATTATTTCGTTGCTGAAAACGGTACCTGCACGTCCTCTCCTCTCACCTCCTTAACTCTCCTGGGTGGAGTTTGTGCCAAAGAAATAGTACCCGTCAATAGTGGCACGTATGCAGTTGCAGGCGCTTACAGCGAAGGTTGTTTCATTTCTTTTCTCGCTCCCGACGGTAGTGTAAATAATACACTCACTTTTCCTTTTCCTGCTACTGCACTTACGGCAAACCGGCCAACCATTGTTCAGGATCCTGGTACGCTCGATATTTATATGTGCGGTTCTTATAATTCAGATATGTACGTCATTAAGATCAATTCCAGCGGAGCGGTGGCCTGGTCTGCATTTTATAACGGTGGCAGTGCCATTCTTATGGAACCGCGCGATATGATTATTTCAAGTCACAATGGTCAGATTATTATTGTCGGACACATGAGCCCTGATTTTTTAATATATGGCAGTGCGTCTGATGCTTTCTTTCTGGCTTTGAATCCGTCAAGCGGCAACGTGATCACGTTTAGAAACTATACCAGCACTCCATGCAACTGGTTTAATTCGGTTAAGAATGCCAACTGTCCTTTAGCAGGCGGAATAGGTTATGTTGTCGGCGGATTTACGGATTATACTCCTAATGCTTCGGGCCCCTCTTTAATGATGAAATTGAGTCCTACTGGAACTGTTTTGTGGAATACGCTTATCAGCCCGGGTTCGCCCGGAATTGTTGCATTTGAAATAAACGGAGTTGTAGAAAGATTAAAGCCCTCCGGTCAGTATGAGTATTATGGCGTCGCCGAAAGCAATGACCTGGTTTCGGGATATTCGGAGATCACAGTTTATAAACTTGATGCTTTCGGAAATCCTGCCGCGGGTATAAACGAATATCATTACACTTCAAGTTCATCTTCACAACCGACGCCGATCAACCTGAGCTTTCAGAATTCAGGTCCCGCAGCTGATGTAGGATTGCATGTATTTGCTGATGATAACGTATCGGGACATTATTTGCTGGAAAGCTATTTTAATGGGGTTACAGGTTGCAGCAATGATAATTTCACCAATATCCTAATGACAGAACCTGGACCGAATATGTTCATTATACCCATCAGTAAATTCGGGTCATTATCCATTTGCAATAAATTAAATATCACCCAGGTAGTAGCTGGTACAACTCCTAACATACTTTGTTCATCCATGTCGGTGTCCGGTGGAAGTAATCTACGACTGGCGCCTGCAGAAGAGGGTTCGATGACCGAAACCCAAATTTATCCGAATCCCGGTAATGGTTTGTATACTATAGAAACTGCTCTCCCGGCTCAAATCACAATTGTAAATCTGCTGGGTGAAATTGTACAGGAAACAACTATCACCAGTGGAAAAAGTTCCATCGATCTTCTCAAAGAAGAAAGTGGTGTTTACATCGTGAAAGTGTTTGATGGGCACGAAACAAAAATTTTACGGGTAGTGAAAAACTAAACATTGTTTTACCGGGGACTTCTAAGCCTTGTATCTGTAACAAAAAGCTTTCTGAGAAATCAGGGAGCTTTTTTTGTTGAAGTATATTCTTAAACAGTTGTGGCCCAGTTTGATTTTTTATCAACCACATAGGGGACATAGTTTACATAGGTTGCAGGGCGTAAGAATGTTTGAATTCACATGAGCATCGAACATTGCCTTTGGCAATGCTATGTGTGCTTCATTTTGAACTATGCCTATGTTTTCTATGTCATGTGGTAATTATTATTTGAAACTGACCCACTATCCTTATACGACTCCCTACTCTCCTTTCCCACTCTTTCACTACCTTTGCCGCTTCATGACACTCTCCGCTCTCAACGCCATCTCCCCCATCGACGGTCGCTACCGTAAACAGACTGAGCCGCTTGCTCCGTATTTTTCCGAAAGCGCTTTGATCCGTTATCGCCTGCTGGTGGAAGCAGAATATTTCATCGCCCTGTGTAAACTTCCTTTGGAACAACTGAAAGAAGTTTCGCCGGCGAAATTTGATGAGATCCGCAAACAGGTCTATGGAAATTTTACCGAAAAAGATGCTGCTGTCATTAAGGAAACAGAGAAAACCACCAATCACGACGTGAAAGCCGTAGAGTATTTCGTGAAGGAAAAACTCGGCGCCTGCGGACTGGAAAAGCACCTGGAGTTTGTGCATTTCGGTTTGACTTCGCAGGACATCAACAACACCGCAACGCCTTTGCTCATCAAAGAAGCGCATACCAATGTTCTTCTTCCGGAGATAAATTCCATTGTAGCGCAGCTTGAAAAATTTGCTGCTGAATGGGCGAATGTTCCGATGCTTGCACGCACGCACGGACAACCGGCATCGCCTACGCGTCTCGGAAAAGAAATTGACGTATTCGTTTCACGCATCAAAGAACAGTTGCGTTTGCTCGCGATGGTTCCGTTCTCCGCGAAGTTTGGCGGGGCCACCGGAAATTTCAACGCACATCATGTAGCGTACCCGAAAACCGACTGGAAAAAATTCGGTGATGAATTCGTTACATCACTTGGGCTTGTCCGTTCGCATCCGACAACACAAATTGAACATTACGATAATCTCGCTGCGTATTTCGACGGCATGAAACGCATCAACACCATTCTCGTTGATCTCTGCCGCGACATGTGGACATACATCTCGATGAATTATTTCCGCCAGAAAACAAAAGCGGGAGAGATCGGTTCATCGGCCATGCCGCACAAAGTAAACCCGATCGATTTTGAAAACGCGGAAGGCAATCTCGGCATTGCGAATGCGATATTCGAACACCTGAGTGCAAAACTTCCGATCTCCCGTTTGCAGCGCGATTTGACGGATTCAACTGTACTGCGCAACGTTGGTGTTCCGGTTGCACATACACTCATCGCGTTGAATTCTGTGCGCAAAGGTTTGGACAAACTTCTGCTCAATGAAGCTGCGTTGAAAGCGGATCTTGAAGCGAATTGGGCGGTTGTTGCTGAAGCGATTCAGACTATTTTGCGCCGTGAAGGATATCCGAAACCGTATGAGGCGTTGAAGGATTTGACACGTGGAAATGCTTCGATTACGAAGGAATCTATTTCAACTTTTATTGATGAGTTGAATGTGAGTACGGAGATTAAAGAGGAGTTGAAAAATATTACTCCGTCGAACTATACGGGCATCTGAGAAGTATTACTTCGGAAATTCGCTGGACACGCTGGGGTGATTGCTAACCCTTTTTTTCTTTCACTTTTTTCTCCAAAGCTTTGAGTTCATCCATATCCTGTTTGTCAGCTTCAGCAACATCATCCAACTTTCTCTTTGCGTCAAATTTTGAGTAGATGTCCTCTACGGCTTCTTCCATTTGAGCGTTACTGATGCTACCTCCATGACTCAACAATTGCTTGTCGTTAAGTGCGATGATCTTATCCACACTTTCCTTCCAAAAACCAATTGTAATATCCTGCCTGTTCTTGGCGCGTAATTCCGCTGTTTCAAGGAAAACAACTACGAACCGGTTCAGACTGTCAATTTCGTCCGCCGTAAGATAATTCTTAGCGATGTAAATATCCTGCTTACGAACTATGGTTCCTTTCCAACTTGTAAGAGCCATATTGGGTTTATCCTCGCTCGCTCGATTCACGATAATCTCAGCAGCCGTTTTTCCTGTGATTGCATACAGTATTTTATTTTGCGTTTCCGCATAAAACATTTGGGTTGCTTTATCCGTGGAATCATAGTCGCTGCTTAATGAAAATAAATCTCTGACTTTTTGATAGAAGCGTTTTTCTGAAGCTCTGACGTCACGTATTCTCGCAAGCAGTTCATCAAAATAATCGGGTCGGCCATCTGGATTTTTCAGTCGTTCATCATCCATCAAAAACCCTTTGATCATGTACTCCTTCAGGTTGCGATTCGCCCACTGTCTGAATTGTGTACCACGCTTACTGCGCACGCGAAAACCAATAGCCAGGATCATATCCAGGCTATAAAAAGTGACATTGTAATTTTTGCCATCTGCGGCAGTTGTTAAGTAATCCTTAACAACTGAATTTTCCCCTAGTTCATTCTCCTCCAATACATTAGATATGTGCATGCTAATGTTCGGCACTGAGGTGTCAAAAAGTTCTGCGAGCTGACTTTGGTTCATCCAGACAGAACCATCCTTCGCCAGCAACGAAACTGATGCTTTACCATCCTGCGTGTTATAAATGATAATATTCTGGTCGCTATTCATACTCGCAATTTACCAAAAGTGCGCCAGTGACAGCAAGAAAATTGACGATGAAGATTTGAACATTATCACATGCAGTCGAGCGCCATGATCGGGTCAGCAGGTGAATCGAATTGCAAATCACACGGTCGCTTGCATACAGGGCTGTAACAGATAATTAATTTACCTTGCACCGCATTCACCCCTCGCTGATGCAGACCGTCCTAATCAAAAACACAGCCATTCATTCGCTGCTACGCCAGAAAGGATTCATGGCCATCCTCGTGTTTGTGCTTTGGTCTTCTTTGGCTCCGGCACAACTTCGCCAACCTTCTTTTTTTATTCTTGGCGAGGAACAATTCGACGGCATCCAGATTTACGATGTGATCCAGGATGATGCGCTGAATTACTGGATTGCCACCGACAACGGGATCTACAAATACGATTGTTACGGTTTTTCAAAGATCGAATGTGAAGGTGCGCAGGCGTTGTCCGCATTTGGTTTTGTAAAAAATAAAACCGGCACGATCTACTGCTACAATCTCAACAACCAGATTCTCCAGATCAGGTATGGAATCTGTTCTCTCCTGTATGAATTGACGGCCCAGGAGCGATCTGCGGATATTTATCTTTCCATCACTGCAGCGAATGAACTGCTCGTGCTGACCAAAACTGCTTTGATATTCGATGAAAACGGAAAACGGATCCCGATCGCCCCGATGAGCTCCAACTATTATGGATACCCATTCTTAACGGGCAGTGGCCAAACGATCAGTCACATCGCGGATTCCGATTCGCTCTGGGTGTACAAAGATCACCGGTTTAAAACCGTCGGTCTTAAGGTCGATGGCGTGCAACCCAATGGTGTGCTGAAGTTCTTTACGTTGTCGGGAAAAACATTTGCCATAAGTACAGCCAGCAAAGAAATTTATGCGTTTGACGAAAGTGCGTACACGCTTCATCGCGAACCCGCAACCGATCTTGAGAAGAGCAAGGAATTTTTTCGCATCTACAACGAAAACAACCAGGTGTGGGCTGCGGGAATAATTTCCGGTGTTTTCGTTATCTCCGATAACCATGGGTTGACTTTATCCGAAAAATATTATCCGCAGTACCTCATTTCAGATGTGTACCACGATGCGGAAGGAAATCTTCTCCTGAGCACGTTCAATCATGGAATCCTGGTCGTTCCCAACATGGCAATTCCCGACGTGCTGAATATTCCGGGCAATTCAGCACCTGTAAGTATTCACATCGACGACCAGTTGGGTATGCTCATGGGCACGCTCAATGGTCAGCTTTTGTCGTACAAAGACGGCGCATATCAAACGCTTTCCGATTCCGGTTCACGTCCGCTTCAATCGGTCTTCAGCTGGCCCGGTTTTCCGTTTGTACTTTTCGATGACGGAAAAGTGAAAATGCTGAACAAAGAAACACGCGAAATTTTTCCTTTTACCATTGGATCATTGAAAGATGCGGTGATGATTGACGACACCACACTGTATCTTGCGTTGAATACCGGCCTGGCACGCATGACGTGGGGCGGTGGAAATAAATTTACACTTCTCAGGATTGAATCGCTGCACCTGCGTTGTTATTCCGTGGCGTATTCTTCAACCGAAAAACTCATTTACGTAGCCACGTCCGATGGAGTTTCCACGCTCGATGCTGATGGAAAAATATCCAACGTATTACTCAATGGTGAGCGCGTGTTTGCAAACGACATTGCTGTTGACGGAAATTTTATTTATCTCGCCACCAAAAATGGAATACTCACCTGCAGGAACAGCCAGGTGACCGGTTCTATACAACCAACGATACAGGGCAAGACAGTTGAAGTATTGAAACTGGTCGTTCAGAATGACAGGATCAATGCAATCACCGCCGGTGGTTTTGCCGTATTTGACAAGAGCGGAACCGTACTCATACAACTCAATACGAAGTATGGATTTTCAACGAATCGTATTTATGACTTTGAAATTTCCGGTAACGGGTTGTGGATTTGTCATTCGAAGGGTGTTCAGCAACTCGCAATGAATGTCCTGAACAGCACGGTCACAAAACCATTGATGAAGATCAGTACACTTATGGTGAATGAATTCGAAGTAACCAATCTCGGAACTACCTTGGGCATTTACACCAGTGAAGAACGGAAGTTCAGGTTCACATTGTCTTCACCAACGCTGAGAAACAAAGAGAATATCCGGTATCACTACCAGCTCAAAGGCTATGATGAAACCTGGTACGTCGCAGATTACACCGACAATGAAATTGTGTACAACGCCCTTGCTCCCGGAGCATACATGTTCTCGGTGAAAGCGGAAAACATGGGCGTTTTCAGTGAGACGGTTTGGTATTCCTTCACCATTTCCGCTCCTTTTTATTCGCAATGGTGGTTCAGTGTTTTCGTTGGACTTGTGTTGCTGGTCGCTATCAGCCTCATTTACAAAAACCGGTTGCAGGTGCAGCGTAAAAAAGCGCAGCTGGAAAACGAATTATACGCATCAAGGCTCACCGCGATCCAGTCGCAGATGAACCCGCATTTTATTTTCAATTCACTGAACTCCATCCAGGATCTTGTTTTGAAAGGTGATGTCGATAATTCGTACTCCTTCATCACCAAGTTTTCCAACCTGGTGCGAAGGACACTGAATTATTCCGACAAAGATTTTGTGGAGTTCAGCCAGGAAATAAAACTGATCGAGCTTTATCTTTCTCTCGAAAAACTTCGGTTCCGCGACGACCTGGACTATTCAATCGAAACGGAAGGAATAGATGACATCATGGTTCCGCCGATGCTCATTCAGCCGTTCATAGAAAATGCATTGCTGCATGGATTGTTGCACAAGGAAGGCAAGAAGCGCTTGACTGTCCGTTTCCGGATGAATGAAGTGCTCACTTGCGTCATTGAAGACAACGGTGTGGGCCGGGCGAGGGCGAAAGACATCAAGGAGCGTCAGCGTGCGGATCATGAATCGTTTTCGGGTGAAGCGATTAAAAAGAGATTTTCCATCCTGAGCCAGATCTTCAAAGGAGAACTGGGTTACACGTATGAAGATCTCTATGAGGGAGAAGTGCCGTCCGGAACACGCGTGATACTGACAATACCCGTTAAACGGAATTTTTAGCCCATTGCTGAAGAAATTCGGCTGCTGGTGAAATGATTGAAACATATACAAACGGAATAGATAGCATTGCAGGATGGAGAAGATCAAAGCGATCATAGTAGACGATGAGGAAAGTGCACGCGACGTGCTTGAAAATCTTCTGCGCCGTTTTTGTCCTGAAGTAGAGATCACAAATAAGTTTTCGAATGTGATGCAGGCTGTCGAGTCCTGTAAAAGGAATGCGCCTGATCTTGTTTTCCTCGACATCGAAATGCCGAATTACGCGGGGTTCGAGATCGTGAATTTCTTTGACTCCATTCCGTTCGAAATTATTTTCGTAACCGCATACGACAAATATGCGTTGCGTGCGTTTGAAATTGCCGCGATCGATTACCTGCTGAAACCGGTGGACATTGATCGCCTGAAAGAAGCAGTTTCGAAAGTGAAAAAGATCACCGGTCTGAAAGAAAACTCAGAACGGCTTTCACTGCTCAGTCAAACACTGCAGTCGAAAGAAGTGAAAAGCATTATGGTTACCGACAAAGGCTACCAGCAGGTCGTTGCCGTTGATTCCATCATTGCCATCGAAGCGGAAGAATCGTACTGCACCATTCACACGACGGAAAAGAAATACACGGTCAGCAAAAACCTGAAGCATTTCGAAACTGTTTTTGCTGATAATCCAATGTTCTTCCGCGTACACAAGTCATGGATGATTTCGAAGAAGCATATTCTCAATTATTCGAAGTCGGAATTGCTGATCAATCTTTCCAACGGTTTGACCGCACGCCTCTCCAAGTACAAAAAGGCTGAGTTCGAAGAGGCAATCATCGCCTGATTCCGATCAGTTCCTGAACAATTTAGTCCGTTCCTGAAGTAAAATTCACCAGCGAGTGTCATACTGCTATGTTTGAACCTACTATTCAAACCAAATCAGATGAAATCACTCTCTACACTTAATACTAAGTTGAAGTTGCTTGCTGTTCTTGCAACTGCCAATTTGTGCGCTATCACTTCTTCAGCACAAAATTTCGAATGGGCGTACAGTTTCGGCGCATCAAGTACCGATTGTGGCTTTGGAATCGGAATTGATCCTTCAGGTAATGTTTATACCGCCGGAGCCTTCACTGGAACTGTCGATTTTAATCCGTCGGCTGGAACTTTAAATCTCACGGCGGTCGGAGCCGAGGACATTTATGTTTCCAAAGCCGATGCCGCAGGAAATTTCCTCTGGGCAGTAAATGTTGGAAGTACAACATACGACAATGCGCTCGCGCTTGTGGTTGACGCGACGGGAAGTGTGTATGTAACCGGTTTATATGGTTCCACTGCAGATTTTGATCCGGGTGTTGGAACTGTTAATCTTACACCTGTAGGTGCCGATGATGCTTTCATACTCAAACTTGACAATCTTGGCAATTTCGTTTGGGCAAAAAGCATTGGTTCGAATTCGTTTGAATCCGGTCGCTCCATTGCGCTTGACGCAAACAATAATGTTCTGATCACTGGCGACTTCGCTGGTACAACGGACTTTGATCCGGGAATTGACACAGCCTATCTGACAGCTGCAGGTGGGTATTACGATGCCTTTGTACTAACCCTAAACAACAACGGCGATTTTCTTTGGGCAAAGCAATTCGGGGGGGTACATGATCAGACAGGACGATCGATCGCTGTCGATGGTTCCGGAAATGTTTACGTTGGCGGCACTTTCAGATGGACAACAGATTTCGATCCGGGAGCGGCAGTATACCCGGTTATTGGCGATGATTCCACAACAGCCGATTTATACATCTGCAAGTTCGACGCATCCGGAAATTTCGTTTGGGTGAAAACAATAGGTGGTGCAGATCCATTTGATGAGATAAACCTCTCAACAGACGCAG
>DATHKF010000726.1:0-4481 GCA_035489505.1 Bacteroidia bacterium
AAATATCCGGAGCCGTGGAAATCCAATTCTGATCCTGACTGGAATAAAAAACCGGAAGTGATCACATACAATCGCTTCTTCCAGCATTCGATGAAATTTCTCGAAGACAACAACATGCTGAAAGATATCGTGATGGTACTCGGCGTAAGTTCTTCGCTGTACGTGGCGACCAACGCTTACGGTATGTCGAAAGGAAGTTTTATGGGATCAGCTGCATGGCAGTGTATCGGATTTGAAACCGGTGCTACTTCCGGTGCGCAAATCGGCAGCGGAAAACGCGCGTGGACGATTGCCGGTGACGGCGGATTCATGATGGTGTGTCAATCGCTATCAACATTGGTGAGAAACAAACTGAACTCTGTGATTTTCGTCATGAGCAACGGAGTATATGCCATCGAACAGGTGTACGTGGACATGGATGCGTTCAAGCAAGGTCCGCAACACAAGTTCGACACGTTCGACATTCTTCCGAAATGGGATTACATGGCGCTTGCAAAAGCATTTGGTGCCAAAGGAATCCGCGTGGAAACGGTGACCGAATTGAACGCGGCTTTGAAAGAAATCAAGAAGACAACCGGTCAGCCCACATTGGTTGAGGTTGTTATTCCGCAGAAGGATCTTCCCGGACAAATGGAGAGACTCGGAAACGAAACATTGCCATTGTGATGTCAGGTGGTACCACCCGACAACACCAAGTATAACCTAACTCTACACAAAGAAATAACTGTATGAAAAACAAAACCTATTCCATTTTCGGCGCCGGCGCTTCAGGATTGTATACCGCGTGGCGTTTGCTGAGCGGTACAACCAAAAAAGAGAAGGACAAATCAAAACTTCTTCAGAAGGGCGACACGCTTGAGTTGTATGATTGGGGAAAATATGATTTCTCCAAAACTCATCCGGGCACCCGTGCAGCCGGTGCGCGCGTATGTACATGGCATTACAAAAACGATAAGACACAATCGTATCTCGAGCTGGGAGGAATGCGTTTCTCTGCATGGGATTCGAAGCCGTCGAAGGATTTTCCGGATCCGAACAACGGAACAGCACCCGGCCATCGCGTTGTGAGTACGGTTATTTCAAAACTGGGTCTCGACAAATACGTAGTGCCTTTCAACGAGTCGGTGAACCCGCTGTTTTACCTGCGCACGAAGAATATGTTTTTGAATGACATCAACTCAAACAATCCTGCGCCGTACAACGTTGATCATTACGGAGCAGCAGCGCAGCCTGACCAGGGTTTTTCCATCGTGGAGAATCTTTCAGTAACGAGCACAACCGGTCCGCAAACACGAAGAGAGTGGGACAAGTTTTACGGTAACGGGCGTATCGTTGCAGACACCGGCGATAATTCTGTTTACCAGAAAGGCGATCTGCTGAAAGACATTGGTTACTGGAACCTCATGTACGATCAATTGGGTTCGGAAGGGTTTAACTATTCTGCAGATGGAAACGGGTACAGTTCGAATGTCATCAACTGGAATTCGGCTTACGCTTTCCAGGCAAACAATGAATTCACTCCGGGGAATCAATACAAAACCATCACAATTGGTTACTCCGGAATGTTCAATGCCTTGTTTGACGAGATCGTAAAACTCGCGAAGCAGAAAGGTGTGCATTTCAATTACTACCCGAACACGCGTTTGCAGTCGATCATTGTTTCGAAAGACAAAGTGATCCACTACGGTTATGCGAAGCGTGAGAAACCGTGGCACAAGGCTGGTTCGCGCACAACAGATGCTGCGTGGATGGCTATGCCGCGTCACGCCATTGAGCAGGTTGCCAATGGCTCGCGATTTGAAAAACAGGAAGGACTTGATGTTTTGAATCACCGGAAAGTTCAGTTGTATCTTGAATCGGCGATCATGCAACCTTCTTATAAGATCGGGATGTTCTTCGACAATCCGTGGTGGACTCCCAACGCAGATGCAGGCACACAGGCAACGTATACGCCGCAACTCACCGGTTACGAAGTAACTACACAGGTTGTTGCCACACTGAAGAAGCAAGGTTTTCCGGATGCATATCTCAAAGCGTTAACCACGCTGATTGGAACGCCGTATTCATCGGCTGATGATCTTGCAGGCGCGTTGGAGCAACTTACAGAACAGCGTCTCACGATCAAGCAGGAAAATCTTTTGCTAGATGCTGCGTTGAACTACACCATCGGACCAAGTGTAACGGATACTCCGGTGCGCCAGGTGGTGTATTTCGGAAACAACGCAACGGTTGAGCAAAAGAAACCGGTGTACGGACTTCTCGCGAGTTACGACGATGAAGTATACACCACGTTCTGGAAAGAACTCGAACTTGAGCCGAACCAGGAGCAGGAAATTCCAACCCCTGAAAATGTTCAGACGTTGAAGGGCCCGAAGAAAGTCCCTGCGCGTATGGTGAAGATGTTGCGCAAACAACTCGCAGAAATTCACTTCGGTCCAAATTCAGATTACTCCATGGTACCGGAACCATTGGAAGCGGCGTATATGGATTGGTCGTTGCCTCCATTCAATGCCGGTTACCACGCCTGGGCTGCGCACTTCAACATTGGCGACGTGCAGCAGAAAATCCGTAAACCTTCGCAGCTGGTTGAAGGCGCAGATGCAAACATTTTCATTGTAGGTGAAGCGTATTCCAACGACCAGGCCTGGGTGGAAGGAGCATACTGCACAGCGGAATCGGTGTTGAATGATTTCTTTGGTGTGGAGCCGATTATCGATAACAAGGAGTATCCGTTTATCTGTTCAGCGAAATAACCGTAGCGATTTTTTAGACCTCGAAATTTAAGCCTCAAAGCCTTTAGTGCTTTGAGGCTTATGCGTGCCTGCGCGAGTTAAATTCAAATCACAACGTATTCTGGCTAATTTTTTTAGTTTTCTCAGCATTTCATTTCTACTTGTCATAAGTTGCAGGCAAATTATTAAACACTTTGTTTATGACAGCTAAAAAGAAAATTACAGTCGGAGAGGTTGATGTGGTGGTTTACCGGAAGAACGAACAGGATTATATTTCGTTGACGGATGTGGCCAGGTTTCGCGACAAGGAGAGAAGCAACTACATTATTCAGAATTGGTTAAGAACGCGGAACGCATTGGAATTTTGTGGTCTTTGGGAGAAGACTAATAATCCTGGTTTTAATTGCATCGAATTCGATGCAATTAAAACGGAAACAGGCTCGAACAGTTTTTCGATAACTCCGCAAAAATGGACGAAATTGACCAATGCGGTTGGAATCCATTCGAAAACAGGTAGGTACGGAAGCGGCACTTTCGCTCACAAGGATATCGCGTTTGAATTTGGGAGTTGGTTGAGCCCTGAATTTAAGTTCTACTTGATTCGTGAATTCCAACGCTTGAAAGAAGAGGAAAGTCTTCGTTTGAACCAGTCGTGGAATCTCCAGCGCACACTGGCCAAAATCAATTACCGGATTCACACCGATGCAATCAAAGAAAATCTGGTGCCGGCAGAGCTTTCGAAAGCACAGGTGAGCGCTGTTTATTCCAACGAGGCCGATCTGCTCAACATGGCGTTGTACGGAATGACTGCTCGTGAATGGCGCGATGCATTTCCCAATGAAAAAGGGAATGTGAGAGATCATTCGACGATTGAACAATTGATCGTATTGTCGAATCTCGAAAGCCTGAATGCTGTTTTCATCGGCCAGCATTTAAGTTCTTCAGAAAGATTGTTCCAGTTGAACTGTGCGGCAATTATGCAGATGAAGTCGCTGCTGAAAAGTGGATTACGTGATTCCCTGGAAAATGAAAACGGATTGACAGTGGAAGAGGGGCAGGGTGAATACAGAGTTGCTTCGTGATCAGGAAGTGATACAGTCACCCCGTAAAACTACCTGTCATTCAGTTTTCGTGCTTCTTTCATTTTAAATGAATGATTTTACTACCAGAGTTAAGTCCGGATTTAAACTTTAGCTTCCCAGGTATTTTCTGAAGCATTTCAGCGCAAACGATTGGTGTTTACATTGGGCTTACGCTTTTCGTTTACGTAACCAAAACGGGTGTTTTTACGGTTTGATTCCAAACGTAATTCCCTAGCTTCGTAAAAATCACATGATCCGCTCAGATTTTCCATCCCGCATCAATCTCATTACCTCCCGCGTTCCCTTTATCAAGGCGTGGAGTCCGGCTGTGCGTCTTTTGGCTGCAGCATCACTGATCCTGCTTCCGCTGATTGTTGTTTTGTTTATTCTGACAACACCTTCCACCGAAGAAATGTTGCGTGAGCATACGTGGTGTGTCACCGGTATGAGATCCGGGAACCAGGAATATCAACCGTTCACTGTTTCGGGACCGGTGCGCATTGTGTTTGACCAATGCAATGAAACGATGTCGTTCGCAAAAAGTGGAATGGAATTACCCGGGTTTAATTCTGCTCCTGTCACAGCAAGATGGAGTTTAACTGGTGATTCCATCATTATTACTGGTGCGACCAATTTTAAAACGTTCTACGAAGGAAAATATGAGGTG
>DATHKF010000727.1:0-7459 GCA_035489505.1 Bacteroidia bacterium
TATCGACGTCCACAAACTCCTCCTCTACAATCGCCGCGACAGTACCGCAGCGGGCCCGTCCAGCAAAACAGAAAGCATGATGTGGTTTTTCTGGAAAGGCGCCATGATGAAACGCAACAACATGGACAAAGGCGGACCGAAACTGAAAAACTTTATGCTCCGGCAGTTCTTCCGCAAGTCGTGGGGCGAACGCAGAGAGTTGCCCGCCGTTGCTCCGAAATCATTCAACCAGATGTGGCGGGAACGAAAAGGGATTAAATAAAAAACGCAGCCGTCAAGCTGCGTTTTTTATTTATGAGTATATCATCAGATTGCGCCGAGCACAACCAGCAAGGCAATGATCACAGCGATCAGCCAAAGACCTCCAACGTAGGCAAATGGAGTGAAGAAAAACGGCCCGGCCAGGAGACACAGGATCAGTGTAATCCAGAAGCGGCTGGTAACTCCTTCGGCCAGGTACACAGCAAGTGGCGGCAACAGGATCGCCAGGATAACCAGCAGAACAAGCATGGTATCATCAGGGGCAGATCCGCCAGGAGTTTCTCCCTGGTTGGGAACAGCGCTGTTTTCATCACCGGCTACTGTTTGATCGTTGGGAGTTGCAGTTGTTGACTGTTCTTCAACCGAAGGTTGATTGGAAGATTCGCTTTTCGATGTTTGTGCTGAAACCGGGGCATCCGTAACAGGCGCCGCAGTCACTGCGTCAACGGTCGGAGCAGGAGAAATAGCCGGCTCTTCGTGTTGGTTTTTTTCTTCGGTCTTTGCAGTTTGTTTTTCAACTGAAGCGTCGCGGTCGGTTCCTTTATTGAAGTCGACGTAATATCCTTTGGAGTAATGGCGCTTCTCAATCCGCAAGCCAGAGCAGGAAGAGAACAATGCAGCAACAATTACACACAATACCAGTATCTGTGTTTTCATGGGGTGTTTTTTAATTGATGTAAAGGTCTGAAAAAATGCCATAATCAAACCGCGACGAAAAGTTTAGTTTCCTGTTACGGCACAGGAAGAGTTTGTAACTTTGATAGACCATCAAAACGCATACCATGCTATCGAAAAAAATTGAAGCAGCGCTCAACCAGCAGGTAGAACTGGAAGGCAACTCATCGCAATATTATCTCGCTATGGCTTCATGGGCCGAGACCCAGGGAATGGACGGGGTCGCACAATTTCTGTTCGGACATTCCGACGAAGAGCGGATGCACATGCTCAAACTTCTGCGGTTTATAAATGAGCGGGGCGGTCACGGAATTGTTCCCGCGCTGGAAGCTCCACCGAAGAAATTTAAATCCGTTAACGCAGCGTTTGAGTTGGTGCTTGAACACGAAATCAAAGTGTCGACGGAAATCAACAAGCTTGTTGAAAGCTGCCTGAAAGAGCGCGACTATACCACGCACAATTTTCTGCAGTGGTATGTTTCCGAGCAGATCGAAGAAGAAGCTTTGGCGAGAAAAATTCTCGATAAGCTCAGGCTGATCGGCGGAGAAAAAGGCGGACTATATCTCTTCGATCGCGACTTGTTGAGCATCAAAACCAACGAAGCCAGCCAGGACAAAAAAGGCGCATAAAAACTTTATACAACCTGCCCATCTTCTCACGGACTGTGGAAAGATGGGCAATTTTTTGCCCGGTAATTAACAATTTTGCCACAAGCGGTTAATTACTATTAACAAGATTGTTCGTTTGTTCATAAATGAGGGCAACACATTCTAGCGAAACCGCGTTAGAATATTGAAATTTGAGAAAGACCCTATTTATGACCCGAAGCGAATTCATACAGGTTAATGATCGCCCATGCCGCTTTAAGCTGAAATCCGGCAAGGAAGTCTTTGGTGTGATCTGGGAAAATTCAACTGAACAAACCCCCGTTTACTTTTTCGCCACATTGGGAGAACGTTTCGATGTGCGCAACAAAAACGGTTTCGGCGTAACGATACATCTTGAGGATATCGTTGGCGCAGAGCTCATCAACAGTTCGCTGGTAGGCTGAGCAACCCATTCCCTTTTTTATTTTAACCGCAGAGGCGCTAAGGCGCAGAGGTTATGCATTTAGAATACAAGGGACTTTTAGTCTTTAATTCCCGCTAATACTCCTCCGCGCACCTTGCAGGCTTTATGCAACAATTTCTCTGCGCCTTCGCGCCTCTGCGGTGAGATTTATTAAATCGTACCTTGAACGCAAATCACCTTCATGAGTAGATTCTACGTGACCTGTCCCTGGTGCAAATCACAATTTCACCAGCCGGATTTTTCCAACTGCACCAATTGTGGCGGTGCCTTGCCCGTGAGTGAATCGGGCGGTGGTCCCGGAAGTCCACCACCACCTGCTCCGCGTGTTTTGCCGAAGTCGTATGTGCGCAGCGTGAAATATTTCGGCAACACGTACACGCTTATCGGGATCATCTTTACCATCCCGTTTTTCTGGACCGTCATTTTTCCCATCATCGGAATTATTCTCTGGAGAAAAGGAATCCGCGAGGCGAACGCGGAGTTAGTTCCTCTCGAGCACGGCGCCCATACAGAGGGAAAAATTACCAATATCGCGAAGGATTACACGAAGAAAATAAACGGGGTCAGCCCGAAGATCCTCACGTTTGTATTTGAATCGGGCGGAGCAAAACACGTTGGAACTGTACCCAATCTCATGGACCCGGTTGTACATTTGAAACAGCCCGGCGACAAAATATGGGTGGTTTATTTGCCCGATAATCCCAGCGTGAGCAGCGTGTGGCCACCAATGAAATAGTGATGCAAAACGCATTCTCCAACTTACAATACACCTGGCTTGCAGCAGGAATACTTATTCTCGTTGCGGCAATTGTTTTGCACGTCCGCAATAAAACAGCGTGGTCGGTTGCCTGTCTTACACTGGGCGCATTCGTGTTGCGCTTACTCATGACGAGCACAGATCCTTTCCTGTACGACTGGGACGAACAATACCACGCGCTGGTTGCGAAAAACCTGGCCGAACATCCGGGAACACCCATGTTGTATAACACACCGGTGTTGCCGGTTGACATTACGCGATGGGCGCACAACCACATCTGGCTGCACAAGCCGCCACTTTTTCTCTGGCTTATTGCGTTGTCGGTGAAAATTTTCGGAACAACGCCCTTGGCCGTGAAGCTGCCCTCGATCATTCTTTCTTCACTCATGGTTCCCGCTGCTTACGGATTGGGAAAACGCATCGCCGGCGAAAGAACAGGATGGATCGCTGCATTGCTTCTCGCAGCGCATTCATATTCCGTGCAGCTCGTCAGCGGGTTTCGCAACACCGACCACAACGACGTGATTTTTTCCGCCTTCGTTTTGTTCAGCTTCTGGGCGTGGATCAAATACACGGATAACAAGCGCCGGCGCGACGCTGTTCTCGTGGGCCTGCTCGTGGGTTGCGCAATCCTCGTGAAGTGGTTGCCGGGCCTGCTGGTGTATTTGCCGTGGGGAATCTGGATGCTGTCTGCGAAGAACAGGAAAAACAAAACGTTGTGGATTCACCTGGCGATGGCCGTGGTGGCCACGTTAGTGCTCGTTGTTCCATGGCACATCCGCACGTTCGCGTATTTTCCTGCAGAGGCCGCTTACGAAATGCATTACAATATGCTGCACTGGTCTTTTGCTATGGAAGGGCACGAAGGCCCGTGGTATTATCATTTCGATGCTATACGCGAGCTGATGGGCTGGGTCGCTGCAATTCTTGCGGTGCCGGGATTGTTTTTTCTCGCGGTCAACAACATCAACGACAAGCGCCCGCTGTACATCGTTGTGGCCGTCCTGTTTTTCTTTGCATTTTACACGCTGGCAGAAACGAAAATGCCCCTGTTTATGCTGCCGCTGATCCCATTTCTCCTGCTTGGAATTGCGGTCATGCTCGCGCGCGTTACGGAACCGGTTGTCCGTAAAAAAACAGTTTTCGCTTTGATCGCCATCGTGCTGTGCGTGTTTTTCCTGGACCCGCAATCGATCATTACCAACCACAGTTCACGTTCTGAGCTCGCCTGGTACCGCGACCAAATGAAAAGAGACAGGCAACGCTCAGCGTGGATTCAGCAACACCTGGGTGAAGGAAAATGGGTGGTGTTCAATTACCCGGAGAACTCGCGCGCTTCGCACATGTTTTACTCGGGGCAGATCGCGTACACTGAAATTCCGGATTCCGCAGAGAGAAAGGCCATTTCTGAAAAAGGATTTGATGTGGCTATAATCCGCGGAGGCGATTCACTCCCGGAAATACCTGCGTACGCGCGGATGATCATTCTCCCTGATTCGCTGAAGTAAGCGCAGCGGAGAATTCTTCCAGCCCCATAAAATCGAACTGGCTGTTGTCGAACAGGTGCGAAGGATGCACATTCGACAATGCGGTAAGCATGATCTCTTTGCGGTTGGGATATTTTTCTTCCCACTCCACCATCATTTTCTTCACCACTTTGCGCTGCATGTTTTCCTGCGAGCCGCAGAGGTTGCACGGGATGATCGGGAATTGTTTTTCTTCCGCGTAAGCAACAATATCTTCTTCCTTGCAAAAAGCCAAAGGACGGATCACTACATTTCTTCCATCGTCGGTCCTGAACTTGGCCGGCATCGCTTCGAGTTTCCCGGAGAAAAACAGGTTGAGGAAAAATGTTTCGAGCACGTCCTCGCGGTGATGCCCCAGCGCGATTTTAGTCACGCCCATTTCTTCCGCCGCATCGTACAATATTCCCCGGCGCAAACGCGAGCACAGGCTGCACATGGTTTTTCCGGCAGGAGTTTTTTCGGTCACTACAGAATACGTATCGCGTTCAATGATCCGGAACGCTACGTTTTTCTTCGTGAGATACTCCGGTAAAATATGTTCAGGAAATTCCGGTTGTTTCTGGTCGAGGTTCACCGCGATGATCTCAAATGAGTTATCCATCGCACGCTGCATGTGCAACAGCATATCGAGCATCGTGTAACTGTCTTTTCCTCCCGACAAACACGCCATTACTTTATCTCCCGGTTCAATCACCTGGAATTTCTCCTGCACTTCCCATACGGACTTGCGCAGGCGCTTCAACAATTGTTCTGATTCGCTATGGATCGGCATTGCGGCGCAAAGATAAGCAAACCCTTTTCAACCGGTTTTTTCCGCGAACGCGCAAACGATCTCCATGTTTTAACCAAGTATCGAATCGTTCAATCGGGCAGTTTTATGTCGCGTTAGATTTGTAACCGGAATCATAATTAAAACGGGGTATCATGACTTTTGTTCGCTATTGCATCGTCGCATCCTTGATCTTGTTTCTCCTGGCTGGATGTCGTAAAGACAATATTGACAATGGCCCTTTTGCCATTGAGCCAAAAGATTTTTTATCGGATAAAAAATACGAACAGCTCGTGATCGAAGTGTGTTACGTCGATGGATATGCCCCGCAACAATCGTCACTCGATATGCTGAAAGCATTCCTGGAATCGCGGCTCAACAAACCGGGCGGAATTTCATTTGTATACAAAAGCATTTCGTCTCCGGGAAAATCATCATACGATCTTGATGCGTTGCGCGACATTGAAAAAGATCATCGCACCGAACACTCGAAAAGAAAGAAACTGACCGCGTTTATTTTCTTCGCGGATGCGCCATACTCGGCAGGAAATACATTGGGCGTTGCGTATGCTACAACATCCAGCGCAATTTTTGAAAAGACGATCAAAGACAATTCCGGCGGAATCGGTCAGCCGCTGGAAAATATCCTGGAAGCAACCGTAATGGAACACGAGTTCGGGCATTTGCTCGGCCTGGTCGACAACGGAACTTCCATGGTTACGGCTCACGCCGAAAACGGCCACCACTGCAATGATGAATCTTGTCTCATGTACTATGCCGTCGAGACGCTTGATTTTCTGGGCAATCTCATGGGCGGACAAGTTCCCCCGCTTGATTCAAGATGCATTGCGGACCTGCAGGCAAACGGAGGAAAATAACATTCTTCCCGATGCCTTCTCTATATCGACCCCCGTCCGCGAGAGACGGGGGTTTCTCTTTTGTAAAATCCGGGAGAGTTATTTGGCCGAGGGGATTTTTCGCACCAATGGTTTTTGTTTGATGACTTTTTTCAGCACGAAATATCCAGGCTGGCTATCACGCATGATGAGTGAATCCCCCTGTGCGGAAAACGTCAGTCCCTTAGCGGTTGAATAAGGCCCAAACAATGTCAGCTGTCGCCCATCGTAGGTATAGGCCGGGCTGGCGTATGGGTCGGGCCTGCACAGAATGTCCGTTGGCCGCTCTTTATTTACGCTGTCTGGCCTTTTTGTTTCCCAGCCGTAAGCATTCACGAATCTTGCTACGGAATCAACAATCACTATTGGAGTTTTTTTCGCAATCTCAGACTCAGGCAATCGTTTATTGTCGAAGTCCCCGGTGAGATTAACCAAAACCACTTCTTTGTTCCCGGCGGGGCCAACCGTTTTTTCCGACCACGCACTGTCATCGAGACACGCTGAATCAATGGCTGTCATGCCCGCGATCAGTGAATCTATGTTTGCTGAGGTATCCGGAGCAACCAGGCCGCCCTGTTCGGTACAATCCAGACAATGTTCTTGCTGCGTTGCATAATGTTTAACAGCAAACCACGCAGCTGCGGCAAGAATTACCGTTCCTGCGGCAATCACCCACCACCATTTCTGCAGGAACGATTTTCCGTTGATCGACGGCTTGTACTTCGCTACGGTCTTATCCGGAATTCCTGAGATGGCGCCGGCAACAACTTGTTTCATGACGGCTTTTCCTTGTGTGCTCATGGACTTCTGCATGGACAATAGCCAGCTTAATTCTGCGCGCAACTCTTCGCTCGCATTCATTTGAATTTCAAACGCACTTCGCTCGTCCGCATTCATTCGCGAATGAAAATACCGGTCCAGCTCGCTGTATGTGGCTTCATCAATCATGCTCAACAGTTGTGGCGTAAATGGTTTTCAGTTTCTGAATGCACTTGTATTTCTGCGCTTTGGCGTTATCGCCGTTCGTGTAGTTCAGCTCCAGCGCAATTTCATCCATCGATTTTTTGAAGTAATAAAACAGCAGCAGCAATTTCCTGCAGCCAACACCCAGCCGGCCCATACTCGTACGTAATGCTTCGTGCAGCGTGTCGGTTTCTTCTTCTGCATCCGGAACAGGTTCAAACGCTTCGAAATCTGTGAACCGGAAATTTCTTTTCTGTCTCTCCAGTTGTTTCAGCCACTTGTTCCGGCACACGGCGTAGATCCAGGTTTTCAATGATGACTCCTGTTTGAATTCACCCGCGCTTACTTTTTCATACAACACAACCATCGCTTCCTGGAAAATGTCTTTCGCATCTTCTTCCCGTCCGCTGTTCTTGATCACCATGTAGCGCACCATTCCGAAATACGCCACATAGAGGGCGCGAAAAGCTTTTGCATCGCCTTTTCGGATTCCTTCAAGTTCGTTCTGCACTACGGTGGTTTCGCTCATCTGATAGTTAAT
>DATHKF010000728.1:0-3794 GCA_035489505.1 Bacteroidia bacterium
CGTAAAAAGGGTAGTAAATGTAATTTTTCCGCCTGTTAATAAAAAATGTATCAACATATTTTAGGTGGATTGGACTATCCGCCTATTTTTGCACGGTATTTGCAAACACATCAGAAACTTCCAAACCCAGTGTCATGAAAAAAGTACTTTTTTCTTTTGCCCTTCTATTTGCTGTTGCTTTATCTGTTTCTTCCTGTAAGAACAAAGAGAAGTGCGAAGCATACACCAATAAGAGCGCAAAGACGGAGTTTCAAAAGAACTCCTGATCACGAATACCGTACAGGTCAACAGGCTTTCAGATTGAAAGCCTGTTTTCGTTTCAATACGTATGAAAATCACGGAAGTCACATCTGTTGAACAGGCCCGGAATCTCTGCGAAGGGGAGTCTCCGCTTACCGGCGTGATCTTTAAACACAGTCCGCGCTGCTCGATAAGTCGTATCGCATGGGATAGATTTACCCGTTACGAAGAAGTATTGCCTCACGATTTTCCGGTGTACGTGGTCAATGTACTGGACGCACGCGACGCCTCGCAGTATTTTGCAGGTCATTTCAGTATTGAACACGCCTCGCCGCAGGTGCTGCTCGTGAGAAACAACGCCTGCACATATCATGAGTCGCATAACGGAATTGATCCCCGCGTCATTGCGGAACAACTCTAAACCCAGGTAAAATTTACCGTTTGCTTGAGATCAGGATGCAGGCTGTGGGCAACCGGGCAGGTAAGCGCTGCATGTTGCAGTAAATCCTTGTCTTTCGCCGGTAAATCTTTGCCGGGAATCTGGAAATCCACCACGATCTCAATGACACGCCGCGGTTCCGTTCCCATAATTTTCGTGATTTCCGCTTTCATTCCTTCAATACTGATCGCATGCCGCCCGGCCACAATGCCCATGATGGTCATCATGCAACAACCCAGCGAAGTCGACATCAGATCGGTTGGCGAAAATGCTTCACCACGACCATTATTATCCAGGGGCGCATCAGTGATCACCTGTTTGCCGGAACGCAAGTGAATAGACGTGGTCCGCAGGTTACCGTTGTATTCAATTTCGGAAATTTTTGACATGGCTCAAAATTATGGTTTTCCTGGGACCTCAAAGGGTATAACCCTCGCAGGGTGCCACCCTGCGAGGGTTATACCCTTTGAGGGTTCTCCCAAACCTTTGTGCTTCTTTGTGACTTAGCGTCGGCGTCTGCCCTGAACTTGTCGAAGGGTGGCATTATATGATGCCGTAAATCGTATGAAAATTGAAACCTTTTTCTTCTTAACTTTGTTAGAATAGCATATTGGCACACATGAAAATACGCCTGCTCACATTCTTCTTCCTTTGTACGACTTCCTTTCTGATGGCGCAGGTGCCCGCTACAGATCCGAAAACGGTGCAAACGAATGAGAATCTTTACGACGAAGCCGGATTGCTTTATCGCAACGAAGCGAATGGCGGTGTCATCATCAACTCGCATGGTTTCGGACTGAATTACCGCCGTTGTAAACACATCACTGCTGCGCGCAAAGGTGTCTGGGAATTTGATCTCGTCAATTACCGCCATCCGAAAGAAGTAAAAGTGACCAACCCGTTTTACGACAATGCCAAAGGATATTACTACGGGAAACAAAACAACTTTTTCATTTTAAGAACAGGTGTTGGATTCCAGAATGTAATTTACACGAAGCCTGAAAAAAACGGCGTTGAAATCCGTTATGTAGCATTCATCGGTGCGTCAATTGGTCTTGCAAAACCGGTGTACCTCGAAATTCTTTACGACAACCCGGTTCCGGGAACCAAGCTGGTTGTCACCGAAAAATACGATCCGGCAGAACATTTTCCGGACAACATTTATGGCCGTGCGCCATTCGTTCGCGGACTGAGTGAAATTGGGATTCGCCCGGGCGGTTACGCTAAATTCGGATTCAATTTTGAATACGGTCCGATGGATGAAGAGGTACGTTCCGTAGAAGTTGGATTTATCACTGATGTATACATTACGCCGGTGAGGATCATGGCCACCGAACGCGAACAAATGGTGCTGCTTTCGTTGTACCTGCAGTTCAGCATGGGACGGAAGTGGTTCTAACCTCGGCTCCGCTCGGTCTGACAAGTCGTTCGCAACAAGATTAGGAAAATGGGAGAAGTGCAGGAAACGAGATTCAAAAAACCAGAATGGCTGCGGGTCAAATTGCCCACCGGGGAAAATTACCTCAAGGTGCGCAACCTCGTTGATCAGCACAAACTTCATACGATTTGTGAAAGCGGAAATTGTCCGAACATGGGTGAATGCTGGGGCGCAGGCACCGCAACCTTCATGATCCTCGGAAATATCTGCACCCGCTCCTGCGGATTTTGTGCGGTAGCAACCGGCAGACCGCTCCCTGCCGACCTGAAAGAACCGGAACGCGTGGCAGAGTCCGTGAAACTCATGGGTGTAAAACATTGCGTGATTACTTCGGTTGACCGCGATGACATGAAAGACGGAGGTTCGGGTATCTGGGCCGAGACCATTCTCGCGGTGCGCAGGGTAAGTCCGGAGACAACACTTGAAACACTCATTCCCGATTTCAAAGGAGAAAAACACAATATTGAGCGCATCATTGATGTTATGCCCGAAATTGTTTCCCACAATATGGAAACAGTCCATCGCCTGACCAAACAAGTCCGCATCCAGGCGCAGTACGAACGCAGTCTCGGGGTTTTACGTTTCCTTCACGAAGGCGGATGCCGCACCAAATCGGGCATCATGGTAGGCCTTGGCGAAACCGACGACGAAGTATTCGAAACCATGCGCGATCTCAAAAACGCCGGAGTCGAAATCATGACCATCGGTCAATATCTTCAGCCCACCAAAAAACATCTTCCGGTGAAAGAATTTGTTCACCCGGAAAAATTTGCGCTGTACAAAAAAGTGGGACAGGATATCGGCTTCCGCTACATCGAAAGTGGACCGCTTGTCCGCTCCTCGTACCACGCAGAAAAGCACATCTGATTCATTCGTAAAACGTTTGGGAATCAGGCTGCGGTAACTTATATTTGTGTTGATCAGGTCTTATTTGTGCAGAAGGCATCCCCCCTTGTTGAAAAGGCTTCCCGAATCACTTCCTGCCAGTTAAAGGTGGTTATCCACCGAATATGAAATGGTATTTGTGGATCATATAAAAAACCTTAGTTTTGGGTGCTTTATACTTGACCTTCAAATACCTGAACCAATAAAAGCGAATACCTAAACGCAACCCAATGAAAAGAAACGTTACAATTGCCTGCGCCGGAGTTGCTGCCATCGGCCTGGCTATCGTCTCGACTGTCATGATGACGGGCGGGAAAACTTCAAAGTACAGTTCTACCGGAGAAAAATTTACCGCGCCAATGGGCATGAGTGAAGAAGGTGCAACTGGCGCTGCTCAGTGGTGGTTTGACCGCGTAAAAGACGAGAACGGAAATCTGCCCCTGGCGGAAATGCGTAATACGGCTTATCGTGCGCACCAGGCGATGGTGAACTCGCAGAATCAGATGTCGGCCCAGGCTACAAGCTGGACTGAACTTGGTCCTGATAACGTGGGCGGTCGTACTCGTGGCCTGATCATGGACAACAGCAACAATCAGCACTTTTTTGCTGGCGGTGTAGGTGGCGGCCTTTGGGAATCTACAGATGGTTGTAACAACTGGATACGTTGCGCAGGGTACTGGAACGTTCCGGGAGTTAACCTGAACGTCGCTTGTATTGCGCAGGCACCCAATGGTGATATTTACGTAGGTACGGGTGAAGGAATGTATACGTTCTTCGCAAGCGGAGCCGGCG
>DATHKF010000729.1:0-8409 GCA_035489505.1 Bacteroidia bacterium
CTGTATCTGTTCATCCGCGAACGGACGAAATCCTTGGGAAGCCGCATTGTACACCACGTCAATTTTATCCAGCGGAACATGGTACTGTTTGGCAATGTCCTGTTTCGAAAATTCAGAAACGGTTGCAATGCGCGTAGCCCGGTTGGCGAAACGTGGAAATTTTTTCCGGTACCAGTTGGCATAATGTGCAGGCAGATCTTCGGGATAATGTTCAAAGTTGAGATCGTGCATCACCGGCAGGCATTTTGTTTTTCCGCGAAGCGGAAGAAATCCATCGGGCGAAAGAAAAAGATCGGCGTTGAGGTCGCGCAACACACCGTGCACCGAAATATTCAGCCACCAGTTGAAGAGCCATGTACGCCGTGCAGGAGGAAGCAATTTGACCGGGGTAATGTTGTCTGAAAAAACGAATTCATCGTGGATCTTCCGGTCAAAAAGAAAAACAAAATTCACGTCTTCCTGTTTCTGCGTGATCCGCAATAACGTTTCATACGTAAACCGCCCGATACCATCGAGACGATTGTGGATCAGCAGCCGCGTATTAACAACAATAATCACGGGTCGAAGGTAACGGGTAAGGTTTCAACGCACAATGTCTCATTTCTTAAATTCGCAGGAAGATTTCAACACCTGTTCTGGTTCGTTGTGGCACCTTCGGTGCGTCGCCACAGATGCGCAGATTACGCAGATTTAAAAAAAATTAATTATTTGGAATCAATCTTTTTATAATTCCAATCCTTCAATCTGCGTAATCTGCGAATCTGTGGCTAAAAAAAATGCCTTCGAAGACTGGTGTAACGTTGATCCCCGACTTTATCGGGACAGCGCGGATTCTGATCCATTGTAATTTGTATTTGTTACTTTCGCGCTGTGAAAAATGCGATCAAAGCGGCTTTGCAAGGACTACTCGGGTACCGGAGATACCTTCGGTTTTTCGCATGGTTCAAAGTGAAGACCCTGCACAACGACAAACGTGAGCGGGATTTTTTCGTTTTTCTTTCTATGCTTCCTGAAAACGGAATTGTGCTGGACATCGGTGCGAATCTCGGTTTCCTGGCTGCGCACATGGCGCAAAAGGTGAAAAAAGGTCAGGTCGTTGCTTTTGAACCAATGCCCGATAACCTCGAAGCCTTGCATTACGTGATCCGGAAATTCAGGCTCACCAATGTTAAAGTGGAAGATTGCGCCCTTGGAGATCACAACGGAGAAGTTGAAATGGTGTTGCCTGTGCAAGGGAAAGCCCGTCAGCAGGGTTTGAGTCACATTGTCCACGAAGAATTAACAGATCACAACGAAGGTATCCGGTTCAAAGTTCCTTTGCGTACACTCGACAGTCTTGAATACCTGTTTGCCGATGGAGCCAAAGTAACAGGCATTAAAATGGACGTTGAGAATTTTGAAAAATACGTTCTCGCCGGAGCCGGAAAATTGATCCAGCATCATCAACCGATTGTTTACCTCGAATTGTGGGCGAATGAAAACCGCACGGTTTGTTTCGACATGTTCAGAAAATGGTCGTACACGGTTATGATCAGCATCGATGGACGTCCTGTTCCATACGATGAGGCTGTGCATCACAACCGGATCAATTTTATTATGGTTCCTTCGACCAATTAAAGAGGCCACGAAGGCACAAAGTCACCAAGGCCCACTAAGCAAATCAGGACTATACGTTCCTTGGGGTAACCTTCGTTTTTGCTTAAACTTCGTGCAACTTTGAGCCTTGGTGTCTTCGTGGCAAATTGATGCGTATGAAGAACCACTAACCTTTTTGACTAATTTCGCCCTTCATTCTTTATCCAGTGCAACGGGCATTCGTCACCAATCTTTCTCTTCTTCTCCTGCTCAATCTCCTGATCAAACCGTTCTGGATATTGGTCGTTGAGCCCGGCGTGCAGAACGAAGTAGGCAATGATGCGTACGGCGAATATTTTTCGTTGTTCAACTTCTCGTTCCTGCTGAATATCCTTCTTGATTTCGGCATCACCAATTTCAACAACAAAAATATTGCGCAGAACAGTCACCTGCTGACGAAACATTTTTCAGGGCTGTTTACGCTCAAGCTTGGACTGGCGCTGGTGTATATCGTGGCCACCATTGTGATCGGGCTGGTGATCGGGTACGATGTACGCCTGACCAAATTACTGCTCGTTCTCGGGTTCAACCAATTCCTGATTTCACTCGTGCTCTACCTGAGGTCCAATCTCCAGGCCCTGCATTTATTTAAAACGGATGCGCTGATTTCGGTGCTGGACCGGATCATCATGATCAGCATCGTTGCGGGCATGTTGTGGTTCGGTTTGTTCACCGAACAGATGGACATCATGGATTTTGTATACGCACAAACCGCAGGATATTTTCTCACCGCACTGATTGCGCTGGCGGCGGTGGTCCGTAAATCCGATAATTTCCGTTTGAAATGGGATCTTCCTTTTTCATTGATGATCCTCAAGAAAAGTTTTCCGTTTGCGGTTTTAATCCTGCTTATGACTTTTTATAACCGTATCGACTCCGTGATGCTCGAACGATTGCTACCCAACGGCGATGAAACGCAGGTCGTTCGACTGAAAGAACTGCGGGCGTTGAAAACGGAAATAAGTATTGACCAAAAAGCGGAGCGGGTTGTTCTCGAAAAGAAACTGGAAAATACAGGGGCAGAACAAGCCGGAATCTATGCGAAAGCTTTCCGTATTCTCGATGCCACAAACATGATCGCGTATCTTTTTTCGGTGCTCCTGCTTCCGATGTTTTCGCGCATGCTGAAGTACAAAGAATCGGTGGAGCAGCTCGTGAAGCTTGCGTTTACGTTGCTGATGACACTCGCAGTGGTGGTGGTGAGCGGTTGCGCATTCTATTCGCGCGAAATCATGACACTCATGTACGGGCCGGAAAATATTGAGACCGTTATCACCATTTTCCCGCTCCTGATGGGATGTTTTGCGGCCATTTCCACCACGTATGTTTTTGGTTCGTTGCTCACAGCCAATGGAAATCTCCGACAGCTGAACATCATGGCACTAAGCGGCATGTTGTTCAACGTAATCGTGAATCTCCTGTTCATCGAAGTGTTCGAGCTGGGTGCCAAAGGAACTGCTGTTTCCAGTTTGTGCACGCAATTGCTTACGGCGCTTGTACAGGTGGCGATCGTTCAGGCGAAATTCAAGTTTAAAGTAAACTGGCGCCTGATCATCACGCTTTTTGTGTTCATTGCCGGTGTTGTTTCTATCGGCAATATCTGCCACAGCTACATGGCGGGCAAGGGCGATCACGGATGGATTCTTGGTTTTGTGGTGATGTGCGCGGCTTCTTCGGCCTGGGCGTTTGTGACGCGGTTCATCAGTATTAAGGGGATGTTCCGGATACTCAAGTACGGGTAGGAAGGGTACATAATAGACGCAAAGCCGCCCTTCGACAAGCTCAGGACAGGCGCCGGCCGCAAAGGGAAATCGCAAAGTTTTGGCAAGTTGCATGAAGAATCGCTTCGCGATTTGAAATGTTTTTTTCACCGCTGAGACGCTGAGACGCTGAGGCGCGGAGCCCAGTGCTTAAGGCAGCAATGGTCGCAGAGTAGCGCGTCTCCCTTTGGTCATATCAGATTCACCAGTAAGATTCTCGTCTTCTCCGCGATCACGGCAGGCTCACAGTAACACGCTCTGCGCCTCCGCGCCTCGCGCGGTTATTTTCAAATCAGCACGATCGCGGAGCGATCAAAATTTGAAATGTTTTTTTTCACCGCTGAGGCGCTGAGCCCAGTGCTTAAGGTAGCAATGGTCGCAGAGTAGCGCGTCTCCCTTTGGTCATATCAGATTCACCAGTAAGATTCTCATCTTCTCCGCGATCACGGCAGGCTCACAGTAACACGCTCTGCGCCTCCGCGCCCCGCGGTTATTTTCAAATCAGCACGATCGCGGAGCGATCAAAATTTGAAATGTTTTTTTTCACCGCTGAGGCGCGGAGCCCAGTGCTTAAGGCAGCAATGGTCGCAGAGTAGCGCGTCTTCCTTTGATCATATCAGATTCACCAGTAAGATTCTCGTCTTCTCCGCGATCACGGCAGGCTCACAGTAACACGCTCTGCGCCTCAGCGCCTCCGCGGTTATTTTCAAATCAGCACGATGGCGGAGCGATCATCCGCAAAAATCCGTTTTTTCAGTGCGTCACCGAAGGTGACATCCGTGTACCATTAAGAAGCACACAAGCAGCGCCATCACACAGAAATACCCGCGAAAGAAATATCTCCTTCAACACAATAATCCGCACATTCGCACGTTAGCCGCGCAACTTGCTGATAAACAGCTGCCAAGCAGACCGTTTCGGGCCATATATTATTGCCATCAGGCAGCAAACGGATTCCTTTTTTCTTACTTTTGGCGTCCCAGAATAATGCCCATTATGACCAGGAATTCCGGAACTGAAACCTATTTCGATTCAACCAGCCTGATTGAGTTCTTCTGGCGCTGGAGAAAGCCATTGGTATTGATCGGGCTTGGAGCTGTGCTGATTTCGTCCATCGTGTCGCTGCTCATCCCTGAAAAATTCAAATCAACCGTTATTATGTTCCCCGTGCAGTCGAACGCGATTTCGAAAGCACTCCTTACCGAAGACTTTTCCGGCAAGCAGGATGTACTCCAGTTTGGTGAAGAAGAACAGGCGGAACAGATGCTTCAGATTCTCAATTCGGATGAAATCCGTTCGGTGATCTGCAAAAAGTACGACCTCCTTAAGGCGTACCGCATCGATCCGAATGACCGCTTCAAGAATACGAAGCTATTCATGATGTACAGCGAGAACATCACATTCAAACGCACGGAATTTATGTCGGTGCGCGTAGACGTGATGGACGAAGATTCCAAACGTGCCGCTGACATTGCGAATGACATTGCCGCCTTGCTGGATTCTACCAAACGCCGCATGCAGCGCGATCGTGCTTTGCAGGCTTTCGGGATTGTTGAATCGGAGTACCTGAAAAAGAAAGCCGAAGTGGAGTTGATGCAGGACTCTATGTTCAAGATCAACCAGAAAGGCATGTACGATTATGAATCGCAATCGGAAGTAACAAGCCAGCAGTATGCCATTGCCCTTGCGAAGGGAGACCAGCGGGCTATTCAGTCGTTGCAGGAGCAATTGAAAATCATAGCCGATTACGGAAGCGCCTACATGGCCGTGCGGGAAAACCTGTACATCCAGCGGGAACAGCTGAACCTCCTCAAGAAAAAATACGAAGAAGCCAAGGTTGATGCCAACGCCATACTCTCTTATAAATTCATTGTCAATCCGGCTTACGCTGCAGAACGTAAGTCTTATCCTATTCGCTGGCTCATTGTAATGGTAAGTACCGCGGCATCACTTGTGTTTGGAATCCTGTTCCTGATTTTGTTTGACAATATCAGGCAGCTCCGCAAGCGAGAAAAGTTCTCTGAAAAACAAAATGCATAACCCCATGAACAAGTTTTTTCAGAATACAGACATCCTGTTTATCCTGCAAAGGAGAAGGTTGCACCTTGCGGCCGTGTTTGTGATGGCTGCTGTTCTGGCTTTCGTATGCTCGGGCGAAAAATTTATCACACCAAAATATAAGTCTACTGCATACGTTTACCCGGTGAATATTATTCCATATTCCATGGAAACGCCAACGGAACAATTGCTCCAGTTGTTCTCTTCTTCAGATGTGCGCGACATGATGGTGAAGCGTTTCCGCCTGGCCAATTATTACAATATTGATACAGCGTCTGCATCCGGACAAAGCCGTTTGTTTCTGCTATACGATGAAAATGTAACCGTCCGAAAGACGGAGTACGAATCTATCCGTGTCGATATCCTGGATAAAGACCCGGACGTGGCCAGCGAAATGGTAGCGGAACTGGTGCATTTTGTAGACGTGAAGGCACGTGAAGTGCAGCGCGAAAAAACATCTGAAGTTGTGCAGATCTTCAACGACCAGCTGAAGCAAAAGAAGCAACAACTGGATTCGATTGATCGTTTGCTCAGCGACCTCCGCGTCAATTACGGACTGCTCGACTATAAAACGCAGGCGAAAGAAGTAACCAAAAATTACCTCAAGCTTGCTGCAGACAATGCACCGGCTTCGCAATTCCGCGGAGTTGATTCGCTCTACAGGCATCTCCAGCACAAAGGCGGCGATCTGATCTCACTCAGCAGCCAGTACAAATCATTGCAGGATGATTACAACCTGATCAAAACCAGTTACGACAACGCGTTGATTGACCTCACGAAGCAGTTGACCTATACCAACATCATGGCAAATCCATATCCTGCCGACAGCAAATCCTATCCTGTCCGTTGGGTAATTGTCCTGGTCAGTGTTTTATCGGCGGTACTTCTTGCCTTCGTAGCTTTTGTAGTGATCGACAGGAACAAAGTCATGCCGGGCAAGCAGGCCGGCGCGTAACATGGCAGAAATTACACTCACCAACGATAAAGAGAAAAGAACACTCTGGTGGGTGTATGGAATCAGCTTTGCCTTTCTCCTCGGTAACGCCATTTGTATTGCCAAAGAATTTTACTGGCTCAATTTACTGCCGCCGGTTTTGCTCATGCTCTACATGGCATTGACGCAGTTAGACAAACTCATCCTGTTTTGCGTTTTCCTCGTTCCGCTTTCCATTAACCTCGCCGATCAGGAAGTCCGCCTGGGTTTGAGTTTACCCGTAGAGCCACTGCTCGGCGGAATATTATTGCTTTACGTTATCCGCTTGCTGTACAATGGAAAACTCAACTGGGAATTGCTCCGGCACCCGGTTACTATTGCCATCCTGTTCAATCTCGCGTGGATATTTATCACATCGATCACCAGCCAGCTCCCGCTTGTTTCTTTCAAGTGGTTGCTCTCGCGTCTCTGGTTCGTTGTTCCGTTTTATTTCATCGGCTATTATATGTTTGCCGATTTCCGGAACACGCGTCGCTTTCTCTGGCTCTATATTATTCCGCTCACTATTGTCATCGGGTACACGCTGTACAATCACTGGCTGTTTGGTTTCGAAGAAGATCCTGCTCACTGGGTAATGTCGCCGTTTTACAATGACCATACGGCATACGGTGCAGCGCTCGCTATGTTCTTCCCGGCACTTATCGCGTTTACATTCCGGAGCGATTATTCAAACAACGTCCGCATCATCGCCGGATTTCTCCTCGTGATTTTCACGGTGGCGCTCATCTTCTCGTTCACCCGTGCAGCCTGGGTCAGCCTTGCCGCGGCGCTTGGGTTGTATCTCGTTTTGTATTTCCGGATCAAATGGCAATGGATTGTTTTCATCGCAGTTGCAGCGATTGGTTTGGTCTGGATGTCGTGGTCGGATATTGTGATGGACCTCGAACAAAACCGCCAGGATACATCCGATGATCTTGCCGAACACTTCGAATCCATTTCAAACATTTCCACGGACGCATCGAACCTCGAACGGATCAACCGCTGGAATTCCGCTTTCCGGATGTTTGAAGAGAAACCTATTCTCGGGTTTGGTCCTGGCACATACCAGTTCATGTATGCACCGTACCAGCTTTCGAACGAGAAAACAATTGTGAGTACCAACGCGGGCGATATGGGTAATGCGCACAGCGAGTACATCGGGCCGCTGGCGGAATCCGGAGTGTTCGGTATGCTCTCGTTCCTTGCTGTGGCCATCGCCATTGTAGCTACTGGCTGGCGTCTCTACCTGCGTATGGAAAAAGGGCCTGAGCGTGCTGCAATACTCGCGGTTCTGCTGGGTATAGTTACGTATCTCATTCACGGAGTCCTGAATAACTTCCTCGATACGGACAAAGCATCTGTTCCGTTCTGGGCATTTGCGGCCATGCTTGTTGCTGCTGATATTCAGCAAAGCCGGAAGATGAAGGAAAAGCTGAAAGCGGAAACAATTCCTGATTAAAGGATGGATGTTTTTTTGCCGCTGCCCTTCGACAGGCTCAGGACGCAGATACCGCTGATTCTATGCGTGCAACAATTCTCAAATGATTTATGATCGCTTCTGATTGACAAAAATCAATCAAATTTTTTTAGCAAGTTTCGCATCTGCGGCATCTGCGCAATCAGCGGCAAAACCTGACTGCTTCTTAATTAATTCTCGAAGTAATCAAAGCAATATCATCCACGTACGGACGATCGCCTTTGTGCGCGTTCAACTGCGCGAGAAGTATTCCGTTGATTTCTGCCGGAGATTTGGAAATGTTGGTACGTACCAATTGCTGCACACGTTCCATTCCGAACTCTTCTTCGTCTTCGTTCGATTGTTCCACGAGTCCGTCAGTATAACAAATCAACAACGCACCCGGTCTCACATTTACAATTCCCTGCCGCACTTTGATCAGTTCATCGAACATGCCCAGGCCGGTACATCCCACAGTGAGCAAGTTGGTGCCATCCAAGTCAACGAACAACAACGAATTGTGGCCT
>DATHKF010000730.1:0-3546 GCA_035489505.1 Bacteroidia bacterium
CCCGGTTGCAGCGTTTGGTTCCGATGTGCAGACTGTCTGCGAAGGTGGCCAGGTTGTTTTTGATGATCAGAGTACGAACGTGCCAACGAGCTGGGTGTGGAACTTTACGGGAGGATCACCTTCTTCATCCACGGCGCAGAATCCAACCATTACTTATAATACAGCCGGAACGTATGCAGTTTCACTTACGGCTACGAATGCAAGCGGTTCTGACCCGGTAACGATCAACAGCTACATCACGGTAGTTGGTAACCCAACTGTCGGATTTACTTCTTCGCCTGCAAACGGAATTATCTGCGCAGGACAACCGGCAACATTATCGGGAAGCGGCGCGGTATCTTATTTATGGACCGGCGGAGTAACGAACGGTGTTCCTTTCTCACCTCCGTCAACCGCTTCGTATACTGTTACCGGTACAAACGCCAATGGATGCCAGGGAACTGCAACTGCAACCATTACTGTAAATCAAGGTCCGAGTCTTAATATCGTATCGAACCCGGTGAGTGGTCCTGTGTGCAACGGAAACCAGGCTACGCTTACAGCAAGCGGAGCAGTAGGTTACAGCTGGACCGGCGGAATCACAAACGGTGTTCCGTTCACGCCACTTTCAACTGCAACGTATACGGTTACCGGTACAGCTGCTAACGGATGTACGTCAACAGCACAGCGTGTGCTTACAGTACAGTCGTGCAACTTCCAGACACAGCTTACAGCTGCGTCATGCGGTTCAACAGGCCAGACCCTGAGCGGAACAGTTTACGCAACCACGGTATCGGGTGCAACGAACTACGAATTCCGTTTTGTAAATGCTTCACTCAGCTACAGTCAAAGCCGCGTGAAAGGAAACGGAATTGCAAACGTGCCACTCAGCTGGATCCCAGGATTACAGTACGGCGTTACGTATGATGTACAGGTGCGTTGCTACATTAACAGTGCATGGCAGGCATACGGTCCGGTATGTACAGTGAGCCTGGCTGCGCAGATCCCAACCACACAGCTGACCAATTGTGCTGCAACAAATCTTACATTATCGAGTTCGCTTTCTGTTACATCAGTGGCGGGCGCGCAGAATTACCAGTATGAAGTAACGAATGCGCAGCAGCCATATAGTCAGGCGATCATGCGTAATTCGACTACAACATCTATCGGACTCACGTGGTTCCCTAACCTGCAGTACGGCCGCACTTACAATGTACGTGTGCGTGCGATGGTAGGTAACGTGTGGGGTGCTTACGGTCCTACATGCACATTCGCCATGCAGGCTTCCAGCCCGTCAACATTGCTCGCTGCATCATCCTGTGGTGCAACCGGTCTTACCGCAACTTCAGTGCTCAGTTACAATGCAGTTGTAGGTGCTACCAATTACCAGGTGAACATTGTCAACGCTTTGGGCTACAACCAGACGCGCGCGCGCGGAAATAATGGTACGACCATGTCGCTGTCAACTTTCTCCGGACTCACGAATGGATCGTATACAGTAACGGTTCGCTCATACATTGGCGGACAGTGGGGCACGTTTGGTCCTCCTTGTACAATTACTCTTGGATCGGCACGTATGTCTGATCCATCGCTGGGTGAAAATCAACCGATGTTCGGCTTCGCTATGTCGATGTACCCGAACCCGCTTGGAGACAATGTAAATCCAACGCTGAATATTACGGGCGCCGATGGCGAGGTAGCAACAGTTAACGTGGTTGACATCAATGGCCGCGTGGTTACTACGTACGAATTGAACGTTGAAGGCGATGATTACACAACGGTACTCGCTGGTTTCCCTGACCTTGTTGCAGGAATTTATTTCATGCAGGTGCAGGTTGGGAACGAGGTGCAGAACCAGAAGTTTATTGCGCAGTAAAAAAATCGTTCAATAGATAAAAGGTCTCTCTTCATCGGGAGACCTTTTTTTGTGCAGCCAGGAATTGATTCGTGTTTCTTAATGGCCGCAAAGACGCGAAGGCGCAAAGAAAAACGCAGAGATTGTTGGATCAGGAAGCAAAGTCACAAAGAATCGCGGAGCGATTCCCTAACCTTTGCGCTTTTCTTTGCGGTCTTCGCGCCTTTGCGTCTATCGTATCACAATCGTGAATATATTAGACCTCCTATACACATCATTACAAACCCTTAACACAATCTGGCATGCTTAAAAAGGATAAATTGGAAATTGTACGAAGGTGGTATCCCAACGCGAACACCACCATCGACAGTGTAAACCGACTGATTGAATTTATTGAAGACGAACTGCACATGGAACCTGCGGACATCATGTTTGCGGATAGCATCTGCAGCGACGATTTAAACAGCATACAATATCCTGAAAGGGCCAGGGAATTTTTGGGGCCGTTTAAAATGGGAGGCCTCGATGGTTTCCCGTTTACCGGGTTAACCGGAATGTCCGCGTTTGCAAGTCATGTTCCGGATAAGGGTGCAGTTTTTATTTATTACGGACCGCATATCGGAATTACGAAGAAAGGGGAGTTGGGAGAAGTCGCACGATTGGGCCAACATAAAAACAGCAGCTGTTGCGGCGCTGCGAAGGGCGCCCTGCACAATCTCATTGAGGATAAGATCAAACCTGATCATCTTACGGTGATGGATTACCAGATGAATACCATTGAGCAGATACTGCTGCGCGAGAAAGAGAGAATTTTGAAGTCGGAGAACCGGATCTTCCAGGCCAACGAGGTAATCTACGAAGCGATTGACCAACGTATCAACGACCTGGCAGAGCAAACAACGTACAAGTGCAGATACTTAATACTCGTTGGTGCGATCCTCATCAACGGCGACCCGGATATGGGCTCATTCTCCTCTACAAAACGATTTGACGTGATTGACCTGAAATCGAAGCGGAAGGAAAGCAAGCTCGACTATCTGGCATAATGGCCGCAGAGGCGCAATGACGCAGAGTAAAGCGCAAAGAAAAAAAACGCAGGGGGCCACACCTCTGCGTTTTTTCTTTGCGTCTCCGCGCCTCTGCGGCCATTAAGCCAACAACCCGTTTTCCATCGCAAACCTTGTGATCTCCACTTTATTCTTCAACCCAAGCTTGCTCAGAATATTTTTCCGGTGCGTGATAATTGTCAGCGAACTCAGGAATACTTTTTCAGCAATTTCTTTATCGGTCAATCCCTGTGCAATGAGCGTGAGGATTTCTTTCTCGCGCCTCGTGAGTACATCGGCCGGATTTGTTTCGGACGTTTTTCCTGAAAAATTATTCATCAGCTCCGCGGTGACTTCTTCACCGAAATGTTTTTCGCCCGCAGCTACTTTATGGATCACGCGGATGAGTTCATCTTTGTCAACCGTTTTGATCACGTAACCGGATACACCTGCTTCGAGCATGCGGCGGATGAACATGCTTTCGTTGAGCATGGTGAGCGCAATGATTTTGATTTCGGGGTAGGTGGCATGAATTTCTCTTGCCGCTTCGATCCCGTCTTTAACGGGCATCTGCACGTCGGTAAGAACAACATCGGGCCGGTGAATTTCCACCTGCCTGATCAGTTCTTCACCGTTGAGCGCCTCACCCACAATTTCAATTTCTTT
>DATHKF010000731.1:0-2077 GCA_035489505.1 Bacteroidia bacterium
CTTGATCAGGATCACGAGCAGCATGAGCGAAGGAATCGCCAGGAGGTGCTTGTACCACCGCTTGAGGAAATCAGATATCTTTTCCGTTCTCTTTTTCATCTGCTTTCGGGGGCTTTGAATAACGGGTGATCGAATAAAGAATGCCGGCTACAACAACCATGTATAAAATAAACGCGGTGATGTAATTCCAGTTCCACGTGGTCAGCGATTTTTGAATCACCACGATGAGAATGAGTGACACCAGTGAAATTCCGCCATAGGTCATGGCTACCTGGCTGTCGCTCAAACCGAGGTACGACAAATGGTGCGTGGTATGGTCTTTTCCTCCGATGAACGGAGAACGTTTTTTCATCAGGCGGTTGATCACTACGGTTGTTGTGTCCACAATGGGAATGAGAAAACCAATGCCTACGCAGATCAGTTGTTTCGAAGGGATCACCTGGTTATCGATATCCGGGTGATTCCAGAAGTATTGAATACCAATAATGGCAAGCACAATTCCGAGAAACTGGCTGCCGGTATCGCCCATGAACAAACGCGAAGGATGCCAGTTGTAAAACAGGAATCCGAGCAGTGCGCCCGAAACACCTACGATAACAATCACGTGTGAGTTGTAATAATCTTTGCTGAGCACCAGCATCAGGAAAGCCTCGAGCAGGATGAACAGGGAAACCACCGCGGTGATTGCATCCATGTTGTCGAGCATGTTAATGGAATTCATTAACGCAACCACCCAGAAAACGGTAATGGCTACATTGAGGTATTCATTGGAGGTAAGTTCAATCAGGTAGCCGGTATTCGCCACGATCAATCCGCACATGCATTGCACGAGGAATTTCAGAAGCGGTTTGGTGTTGTAAGCATCGTCGGCAAGTCCCATGAGAAAAGCCAGTGTGACTGAACCCATCATCCCAAGCATGGGTTTATCCAGCGGAATTAATTTGTAGGGAAAGAAAATGGTGTACGACGCAATCGAGATCAGGAAAAGAAAAAAGAAGGTAATCCCGCCCAGCGAAGGTTTCTGGGTAGGCGCCCAACGGATGAGGTCTCCTTCCATGCGGATTCCCAGGTTGCGTGAAAATCTCAGGAACAACCCGTTCAGCATCAAAGAAATGACGATCGCAGAAATGAAAAATCCGGCGTAAATCAGGATGTAATTACTACTCATTCAGGGGCTGGGTTCAGGGTGCAAAGATACGCAATCTGGCCGCTATCGTTATTTCTGTGGATACTCTGCCAAATCCGGAAGTCTCACGTTTAGCTTCATAAGTGCCCAATGGACTTTAAAAACGGACATTTTCATGAATTTTGATGCTGCTTTTACGGGTACGCGATCAATGGTAGTTTAACTGTTTGAATGATCAGTTAATATTTGTGGAATGGAAACGGTTAAAACCGTTGAGCCGATTGCTGATTCCATTGCCAGGGGCTTAAGCCCCCGGCAATGGAAAGCCCATAGACATTCAACCGCTTAAGCGGTTTTCATAAACCCATAAATGGTAGGCTTCATCCGCGAAAATTTTGGTAGTGTATCAGTTTGAAGTACCCGTTAATATTTGTGGAATGGAAACGGTTAAAACCGTTGAGCTGGATTGCTGATTCCATTGCCGGGGGCTTAAGCCCCCGGCAATGGATAGCCCATATACGTTTAACCGCTTAAGCGGTTTTCATAAACGCTTAATATCCAAACTGAGACACTACCAAAATTTTATTCCACGCGGCTCATTTTAAAAACGGATCGTAGCTTTACAGCAGGCGCAAAATTTTTCTTTTCGAAACGGGTGATAATCGCGCGAAAGATGCACATATCATAAAACGGACCCGCATGAACGCAACAATGGACATCCCGCGTACGATTCCCGTGCAAACACCAACCGAACTTTTCGCGGAACTGTATGAACGCGCGTTTCCCGCCGTGGCGCTGTTCGTCCGGAAAATGAACGGCTCCTTCGAGGAAGCGAAAGATATTTTCCACGACGCACTCGTGATCTTTTACGAAAAGCAGCAGGAAAAAACATTCGTGCTGCGTACTTCGCCGGAAGCCTATCTCATGGGTATTGCGAAACACCTGTGGGCG
>DATHKF010000732.1:0-2684 GCA_035489505.1 Bacteroidia bacterium
ATTGCAGCGTTAGGACCCCCGCGTAGGACCCTTGCGTACTTTATGACAAGGGTGCCCACCCTCAAAAGGTTAATAGCCTTTGCAGCGTTAGGACCCCCGCGTAGGACCCTTGCGTACTTTTTATGACAAGGGTGTCAACCCTCAAAAGGCTAATAGCCTTTGCAGCGTTAAGACCCTTGCACACTCTTCATCGCGCCAATCCTCTAATTCATTATCTTTACACCTCTCCCAAAGTTGATCTATGAAAACATCCCGGGATGTATTACTCTCCCTGACCAAAGGGGCCCTCATGCCAAAAGAGGAAATGCTCGAGGTCGCGCGAAAAAAAGGGGCACTCAACATTGGCATTCCACGTGAAATTTCATTCCAGGAAAACAGGGTAACACTTGTTCCTGATGATGTGGCGTTACTGGTTAATCATGGACACCAGATCCTGATTGAAACCGGCGCCGGCAAAAACGCGAATTTCCAGGACAACGATTATTCAGAGGCTGGCGCACGGATTGCCCACAGCCCCGAAGAGTTGTACAAGAATGCGGAAATCATTCTGAAAGTTGCACCGCCTTCCCTGCAGGAAATCGAATACATGCAGCCCAAGCAAACGTTGCTTTCAACACTTCAGCTTCCGGCACAACCCGAAAATTTTCTCCGCAAACTCCTCGATAAAAAAATTACCGCACTCGCTTTCGAATGGATCAAGGACGAAGACCAGGTGTTCCCGGTGATCCGCTCCATGGGTGAAATTGCCGGTGGAACATCCATCCTGATTGCCGCCGAATATCTTTCGAATGCCAATAACGGGCAAGGTTCTATCCTCGGTGGAATTTCAGGTGTTGCACCTACGGAAGTCATCATCATTGGCGCCGGAACCGTTGGCGAATATGCTGCACGGGCCGCTTTAGGCCTGGGCGCAACAGTAAAAGTGTTCGACAATTCAGTATACCGTTTACGTCGCCTGCAGAATTCGATGGGCGTGCGCGTGTTTACGTCCATCATTCAGCCGCGCGTACTCGGGAAACACCTGCGTACCTGCGATGTGGCCATTGGCGCTTTACGCGCGAGCGGAGGAAGAACGCCTTGCGTGGTGACCGAAGAAATGGTTGCGGAAATGAAGGTGGGCGCTGTGATTGTTGACGTGAGTATCGACCAGGGCGGATGTTTTGAAACATCAAAAGTTACAAATCATACGCAGCCTGTGTTCCGTAAACACGGCGTTATTCATTATTGCGTTCCGAACATTGCCTCACGCGTGGCGCGGACAGCTTCGTATGCATTGAGCACCATATTTACGCCCATCCTTCAGCAAATGGGCGACGAAGGTGGTCTCACCAACATGATCCGCGATCACCAGGGCGTGCGCAGCGGAGTGTATCTCTACAATGGAATTCTCACGAAAAAATACCTCGGCGACTTGTTCAATATCCCTTCCAAAGACATTGAACTCCTCATCGCCGCGATGTAACGGTGTGCGGGCATTTCGCGCGCATCAGCATATCAGCACATCAATAATCAGCACATCAGAATGACCTGGCGCAGAATCAAATTATATCTCATTGGTGTAGGACTCGGACTTCTCTTGTGCCTCGTACTTTTTCGCGGAAGGACTTTCGATTCCTGTTCGCCGCAATCACGCGTTACGGCCCAGATCGCCTCGATCAAAACGATTGAAATCGATTCAACGCTGGGCAAAAAAATGCTGGCGATCAATCTCCCGGCTGATACACTTCGTGCACGGATTTCCCGCGGTGACGTCGATTTTTCCCGCAGCCAGGCTCAAAAAGAGCCCTGCCACGAATACCTCGTGAAATTTGATCACGCCGGAAAACACCTGGAGGCCTACGTCGCCGTGTGCGCCTACGATTCTACAGCGAAATTGCTGTACCTGGAAGGGATGTAATCGGGCAAATCCGTGTAGGGACATATACCGCGCATTTTCCATACGCGTTTTGGTGAATTATCGGGTTGTAATTCAAGAAAGTAACCCATAATTTGCGGGCACTCAAGCGCACCAATCTATCATCATGAAAACAAAACAACTTACCCTCCTTGCGATTGCTTTGATCGCCGGCTTTTCCATGAATGCACAGCAACTTTTCCAGGGTGCTGAAGCCATGAAAATCTGCAGAGGAAGCAAAACCGTTACCATCAATGAACAGTCACGCGTTCCATCCTTTATTGTGTTTCGCGAGGACAGCAAATTTTCTACTGCACAAATCCAGGACGTACTTCGTCCGGCGTTGAACATGCAAATCGCTGATGCGATGCGTTCCAAAAACGTTGTTACCGACGATATCGGATTTACGCACGAACGTTTTTCACAAACGTACAACGACATTCGCGTTGAAGACGGTGAATACATTGTCCACACGAAAAGCGGTTTTGTGCAAACAGCCAACGGCATGTGGTTCGATGGAATTGCTGTGAACACGAATCCATCACTTACCAAAGATGCAGCCGTGACCAAAGCAACCGCTTACGTGGGTGCATCATCGTACCGCTGGCAGATTCCTGCTGAAGAAGCGTGGCTGAAAGTAATTACGCGCAACCCGAATGCAACGTATTATCCGGCAGGTGAACTCGTGATTGTTTGCCGCAACGGAAACGTTCGCGAAAAAGATTACGTGCTTGCATGGAAACTCGACATTTACGCAGCAGATCCTGTTTCCCGTCAATGGATTTTTGTG
>DATHKF010000733.1:0-5078 GCA_035489505.1 Bacteroidia bacterium
AATCGTGCATTAGCGTAATTCGTGTAATTCGTGTAATTCGTGTAATTCGCGGCTTAAAATTTCATCCTTAGCTTATGCAGCACAATCATTAAATCTGCGAATCTGTGGCGAAAAAACACGCCCTTTGAAATCCGTAATGAATCAAACCCTCCGATTTCCACCATTTTCAGATTGTTTACATCCGGAAAAGTCGAGATTTCAATCTAAATCAACCGATTGTCTCAGGGAAATACGTACCTTTGCCGTCCTATAAAACAAGTAATTCACTAAGTATTAACTCTTAATCCACAAACAGCATGTCATACCTGACGTCGGACATTAAGAAAGAGATCTTCAAGAACCACGGTAAATCAGAAAAAGATACCGGTTCTTCTGAAGGACAAATCGCTCTTTTCACACACCGCATTTCTCACCTTACCGGGCATTTGAAAACCAAGCCAAAAGACAAAAGCACTGAGCGTTCACTCGTGTTGCTGGTTGGAAAGCGTAAGGCGTTACTCGATTATCTCAGAAAGAATGACATCGAGCGTTACCGGGCGATCCTGAAAAAGCTTGATATCCGTAAATAATGCATTGCAAATACTAATACCGGAGAGCATCCCTTTCAGTTGGCGGGGATGCTTTTCGTTTTTTTGGTATAGCCACAAAGTCGCAAAGACACAAAGCGGCACAAAGCAAAACCTTTGTGATACTTAGGGACTTAGCGCCTTCGTGGCAAATACACAAAAAAGAAATAGCAACCTGCCAACAAGCTGCAAACAAGAAGAAAAAAGACAATTATGCAATTAGGAATTTCAAAATCATTTGATCTCGGTGACGGAAGAACCATCACTGTAGAAACCGGAAAATTGGCGAAACAAGCTGATGGATCCGTAGTGGTGAAGATGGGTAACACCATGCTTCTCGCAACTGCCGTATCAGCACCAGACGCTAAACCCGGTGTAGACTTCATGCCACTCACTGTTGATTACCGCGAGATGTTCGCATCAACAGGACGCATACCAGGAAGCTTCTTCCGCCGTGAAGCAAAACTTTCTGACCTCGAAGTACTCAGCAGCCGCTTGGTTGACCGTGCACTTCGCCCGCTTTTCCCGGATGATTATCACGCAGACACGCAGGTATTGATTTACCTCATCTCTTCCGATAAAACAATCATGCCCGACTGCCTTGCAGGTTTTGCTGCATCGGCTGCAATCGCAATGTCTGACATTCCGTTCAACGGACCGGTTTCAGAAGTACGCGTTGGACGTGTTGATGGAAAATTCATCCTCAACCCAACCATCGAGCAGATGACTACTTCAGACGTAGACATGATGGTTGCTGCGAATGCGAAAGACATCATGATGGTGGAAGGCGAATTCAAAGAAGTATCTGAAGCCGACATGATCACTGCGATCAAATTCGCACACGAAGGAATCAAGATCATGATCAATGTGATCAACGACCTCGCCTCACTGGTTGAGAAATCAAAAGTGAAGCGCACGTACTCGCACGAATCAAACAACGAAGAGCTTCGCGAAAAAATCCAGAAGTCGTGCTACGACAAAGTATACGCTGTTGCACGCAAAGCAAACCCGAACAAGCACGAACGCAAAGCCGGTTTCAAAGCCGTGTTTGAAGAGTTCTGGACTTCTTTAACACCGGAAGAACAGACCGACGAGAACAAAGGCCTTGCGAAAAAATACTACCACGACGTTGAGAAAGATGCGATCCGCAACATGATCCTCGATGAGCGTATCCGTCTCGACGGACGCGGCCTGAGCGACATCCGCCCGATCTGGTCAGAAGTAGATTACCTGCCAATGGCGCACGGTTCTGCAATCTTCACACGTGGAGAAACACAATCGTTGACCACGGTAACATTGGGAACCAAGCGTGATGCACAAATGATCGACACTCCGCTTGTGCAGGGTGACGCACATTTCCTGCTTCATTACAACTTCCCGCCATTCTCAACAGGCGAAGCAAAACCAATGCGCGGAACTGGTCGTCGCGAAGTCGGCCACGGAAACCTCGCATTGCGCGCGCTGAAAAATCAGCTGCCTGATGATAACAGCTACACGATCCGTATCGTTTCCGATATTCTTGAATCAAACGGTTCGTCGTCGATGGCAACAGTGTGCGCAGGTACACTGGCGTTGCTCGATTGCGGTATCAAAGTGAAGAAACCGGTTTCCGGAATTGCGATGGGACTCATCACCAAAGCCGGAAAATTTGCCGTGTTGTCTGACATTCTCGGAGACGAAGATCACCTGGGTGATATGGATTTCAAAGTATGCGGAACACGCGACGGAATCACTGCAGTGCAGATGGATTTGAAAGTAGACGGTCTTCCTTACGAAGTGATGCAGCAGGCGCTTGAGCAGGCTAAACAAGGTCGTGCGCATATCCTCGGCGAAATGAATAAGACCATCAGCGAGCCGCGTGAAGAACTGAAAGATCACGCACCACGCGTGGTTACACTCACGATCCCGCGCGAGTTTATCGGTGCGGTTATCGGGCCTGGTGGAAAAATTATCCAGGAGATGCAGCGTGAAACGAACACCATCATCGTTATCGAAGAAAAAGGTGAGTTCGGAATTGTGGACATCGTTTCTGCAAACAAAACAGATATCGACAAAGCAGTTGCGCGCATCAAAGGAATCGTTACGATGCCGGAAGTCGGAGAAATTTACGAAGGCAAAGTGAAGAGCATTATGGCCTTCGGTGCATTCGTGGAATTCCTGCCTGGCAAAGACGGACTGCTTCACATTTCAGAAGTAGACTGGAAACGCCTCGACAGCCTCGAGGGAATCCTCAAGCAAGGCGATATGGTGAAAGTGAAACTGATCGAGGTCGATGAAAAGACCGGTAAGTTCCGCCTCTCACGCAAAGTGCTTCTTGACAAACCGGAAGGCCATACAGAGCGCCCGCCACGTGGACCACGTCCGCCGAAAACAGAAACGGCCTCTGAACAGAAATAAATTGTAAAGAGTAACAATCGAAACTCCCATCCGGCAACGGTTGGGAGTTTTTTTGTGCTGTCATCGCACACGATCGCCTATGGTCGGCGCGATCATACAGCAAACGTGCGTTAGTCTTTAATCAGCTTCCGGATAGATTGTCGTCCCAGCCTGTCAGTGACCCTGACGAAGTACACACCGGCAGGCAATTCAGCAAGGCTGATTGTGTATGCGGCCTGGCCTGGAATTGTTTGGATCAGCACACCGGTAAACGAAAGAGGCTCAACGGAACTGATTTCCTCCGACATTTCGATAGAGACCGTTTCAGTAGCAGGATTTGGAAAAATGTTCCAGGAGATCGTGGTTGCATTTGCTTCGTGAATTGCAGTTGCACAGGGAGTAATTGACTAGCAATAAAGTGTGTCGGTGGCGAAATAATCCGTGAACCCGGAGGTGTTGATGATCTCCAATGTGTCGCAGCCAGAGAGAACCAGTGATTGCGACGGTTGATTGAGATTGGTGATGGTGAGCGACACGATGCTCCCCTTTATACCGGTGTATGCAATCAGCGAGAGGCAGAGTAAAAATGTTTTCATGTGAATCGGTTGAGCAGGATTCATTCCCGCGTTTTGATAAAACGAACTGTTGCCAATTGCTAATGTATTTCAAAAAAGGAGGCAAACCAATGCAGAACATCCGACCTATAAACAACAACACATGTTTTTTGTTTTCAGGTTATCCGGATGTAACAGGTGTTTTTACGGTTGACTTTGACTTTCGGATAAGTTACATTGCATAATAAACTCAACAGAAAATGAAAATCTTTTTTTTAATCGCCGCCGTTGGAATTTCAACCATTTGTTATTCGCAAATACATACAACCTCCGATTCAACAAACTACAAATGGGAAATAAGTTTAGCTGTAAATAGCGTAGGTGCTCAAGTTAATCAGCCACTAATAGCCAGTTGGGGATGGGCTTATACAAATTTAACTATCCTGGGAGACCAGACGGATAAGTCATTCTCGGTAAGCATAAGTCCAAAATTTTCTATAAAAAATTCAATTGTGTTGCGAAGCGAATTTGGTTTAACAAATATTTATCTGATAAGTCATTTCAATGGGATTGGCGATTCCAACACAACATATCCTACGAATCTTATAAAAGATGATACGTTACAGCAAAAAATCATTCGCCTCGCAATTGGATTACAATACAGTTTTCTCAAAAAGTCGAGAATAGAAATGTATTGTGGAATGGCATTAACCTCTTCGTTTCTTGGCAAAATGTATTGGAAGGACAATCTCAAAAGCAACAATTCAGACGATATAGATCGTTGGTCAGGAACAACACCTGGAGGTTATATTGTTGGTCTCAATACGTTTACCGGATTTAAATTCCGGCTGTGCAAACGTTTTGCGATAGGATCGGAAATTTTTTATGGACTTCAGTATTACCGATTGGGTGGTGTACAAACCGGCACCAGGGAGTTTGGTACGACCTCAGGTCCAATCACAACAAGAAACTGGTCCATCGCAAATAACATTGCTTCTGGTTTTCAATTTTCCAAAATTATGCCTTCAATTAATATTTCATTTCAATTTTAATAATCCCAAACCCATGAAAAAAATCGAAAAGAATTCTCTGTTGAGAATAAGCCTGATTCTCTTTGCAATCATGCCGCTCTTGTCTAAGGCCCAATCTACTCAGGGTAGCGGTGCTATGCCAAACATTGCGATTCCAGCAGCTGGAACCGGAGGAGCAGATCATGTGTTTATTGGAAGTAACGCCGGCAAAGTTAATATTGGCGACAGAAATACGTTTATGGGAACAGGAGCCGGCCGGTTCAATTACGACCAGTATGACAATGTTTTCATTGGATTCAATGCCGGTTTTAACAACGGAAATGGTGACACAGAACCAAAGGCCATGCTTAATACATTCGTAGGAAGTCAATGTGGTTTCTCTAATACACTTGGAGGAAACAATACATTTCTGGGCTTTAAAGCTGGTTATACCAATACGCTGGGCGATGCCAACACATACCTTGGAACAAATGCCGGTTTTGCAGGAACGGGATATTCCAATGTTTGCGTAGGATGGCAGTCGGGTTTTAGTAATACTGCTGATTATAATG
>DATHKF010000734.1:0-10635 GCA_035489505.1 Bacteroidia bacterium
GTGTTCAGTTTCTTCACCGCCGCGATGATTTTTTCATTCAACCGTGAAAGGTCTTCGGCGCTTACCGGCATGCCTCTGTCTGGTTCGGCATTGGGCGATACTTGTGGAATGGCATCCAGCGCATTGTCGCACGACTGTACAAACTGATCCAATGCATACAGTACCGGCACGGAAATGCTGTCGCTGTGCGCTTCGTCGCGCAATTGTTTCAGCAACGCATCCTGGTTGGTTTCAATGATCGCGATGGAATCAGTCACCGTTTTGCTTGGTTGCTGAAACGACATCAGCATGACGAATCCACCAATAGCTGCGAATAAAAACCCATTGCTGATGGAAGATACTTTCGTCAGCGGATTGCGCACACCATTGATGATGTAGAGCGGGAGGAAAATAAGAAAGAACAATCCGAATCCGCCGATCAGCACTATCGCTCCCGGCCAATGCATGAGTTTGAAAAGAGCACCTGCGCAGAGAAACAGTGCAGTGAGTAATCCGAGTGCGGCAATCACTTTGCTTTTCTTCTCCGTTTGTTCCTTCAGGTTGACGTAGAAAAAATACGGAATGAAAAACATCGAGAGTACGAGCGTGCCGAGAATGAGCATGAAGCTTGCTCCCGGCCAGTGCATGATTTTGAAAAGCGCTCCGGCTACCAGCGAAACGCTGGCTATGGATCCTGTGATATATGCGAACTTTTTCATGGTTGAGAGATAAGGTTGGTTAATTAAATAGAGCGTTTCATCCTGGACTCCTTGCAGACCTTTTTGGCCAAAGGCATCCAATGCCAGCCGGTAAATCTCTTCGAATGGCCGTTCATCATCGGGTTGTTCTTCAATGAAACAACAGATGTGATCGAGAAGATCTTCCTGCAGCGATTGCGTGAACACCCCGCGGATGCGGATGTCGTCGGCAATTACATCAATTTGTTCGTCCGTGAGGCTACGCATGCTGTGCGCCTGCACTGCCTTCGAAGAGGATACGCATCGTTCCCAGGAAATCGGCCATTTCACTGAGTTTACGTTTTGCATTTGCACGCCCTTCGGTGGTGAGCTTGTAGTATTTTCGCACACGCCGGCCGATGTGTACGGTTTCAATACTGACAATGCCTTCCGCCTCGAGCGAATGCAATGTGGGGTAAAGTGCGCCTTCCGTGATTTGAATTTTCCCGTCGGTCAACTCTCTCACTTTTTGCGTGATCTCATACCCGTACATTTTGCCTTCTTCTTTCAGCAATTTCAGAACAATTGTTTTTAATGTTCCGCGAATTAATTCACTTGAATACATACGCAAGTATACATAAGAATATTATGTATGGTTACACCAATACATAAGAATCTTATGCAAATGAACGTAATGTATTGAAAATCAATTTGAAAAATTCGGTACTTTCGTGTATGCAAATCATACGCTTTCTTCTGGCAACGCTGTTTTTCTGTGTGTTGCAAAACGATAACGCTCTCCTGGCCCAGCCTAAAAACGGGAAACATACTACGAAGTACGAATCCGGGGAAATATTTGAAACCGGAAATTACAAACGCGGCAAACGCGAAGGCATTTGGGTCCAGTACGCAAAATCGGGGCACTGGAGTAAGAGAACCACGTATGCCAAAGGCGTGCGGCAGGGCCCTGAGCTGGTGTACAACGGAACCTCATCACAAAAAATTACGGAAGCCAACTGGTATCTCAATGATACACTTCACGGGTTGCGCTATGTGTATACCCAAAGCGGAGTATTGGATTCGATCCAGCAATACCGTCACGGAAAGAAAAACGGCTGGCAGCGGATATACGGCAATACGGATAAGTTCCGCTTACTCAAAAAACAATTCATGCGGAACGATACGTTGCTTTGTGAACGGCGTTACGAAAGCGTCGGACAATTGAGTGCGATAGAATATTACAAAGACGGATTGCTCGACGGGGAATGCCGTTACTACCGTGTGCTGTATTATGGAAAGGACACATCAGCGCAGAGAATCTGTGTGTACCACAAAGGAGTGAAGGACGGAGAAGAACGTACATTTTATAACGGAGGTGTCCTGGCTTCCGTCGCCACGTTTCGCGAAGGAAAAATGAACGGCAGGCGTTATAGTTATATGTGGAACGGCAAATCGCAAAATGAAACAGATTATGTGGATGGACAGCGGCATGGCGAGGACCGTTTTTACTCTTACGCGGAAGATGAGAAATGGCAGACGATAGAACGGTATTCATGGGATAAACGGAATGGATTGCAACTTCAAATCGACCCGAAGGGAGACACATTGGTCAGGCGATGGTACAATGCAGGAATGTTAGATTCATCGTGGACATATAAGCGTGACGAAAAAGGGAAATTGTTTTTGCAAATGAGAATTACGCTGGTTGAACGTACAGAGAAAGGGATGAGCTATTATTTCCGGCAGGACTGGACCAGCGCAGGAGTACTTGACGCCGAAATCGATATGTTTTCGGTCAATGGAGAGCACCGTGGCCTGCAAATTTCCGGAAAGGTGACCCACTATTATCCCAATGGAAAAAAACACAACGAAACCTGGTGGAAAAAATACGGATCCGATTCCCTGTACAAAAGCTGGTATCCTGACGGAAAGCAGGAATTTACCTGCAAAGTATACGACGGAACAGTTGCTGCTGCACCGGATATATGGAATGAGCAGGGCGTTAAACAGAAACCGGGAACAAAATCCTACAATACAATTTTCAATGACAAAGTAGTTCCGCAGCTTGACATCAACAGGGGCGTATACGATCCTGCAAAGGATGGCATTGTTTACACGCCCCGCTACGATGTGGAGAACCGGGACCAGGAGGGATCTGTGATCGCGATCGAAGACAAAGCGGAATGGAATTCCCGGGATACGGAAATCTATGAGAAAGCGGATGAAGCACCTACATACGGATCTACACCGGAAGGTTTTGATGAGTATATGCTTTCTTCCATCCGGCCTGAATTATTCTGGATGGAGAAACTGCCGATGAACGATTCGATTGTTATCTCATTTGTGGTTTTACCTTCCGGAAAAATTTCCACGGTTTCCAAAGAACACGTTCCCCAGTCCCAGGAGAACCTGGTATTAGAAGTGGAGACTGCCGCATCCGGGGCCACATCGTGGTGTCCTGCGCGGATAAAAAAACTTGCCGTGAACTACAGGGTGCGGTACACACTCCGGTTTGGGGAATTGCAACGATTGATTTCCGGAGCAGATGAGCCGGTCCGCTAAGGAATCTCCGGTAAAAGACGAATCTGTTTTCCGGCTGAACGGGAAAAAGTTCGATCTGATTTTCGGATCGGTGATGCTTATTGGCTCACCGTTTCTCGTGGATTCCGATTTTATTTCAAAACATCTTTTGTTCGCAGGGATTTTTGGATTGATCGTCTACGTTCTTGAAGCGTGGGCATTTTATTTCAAAACAACAACCGTTCGAATTCGTGCTTTACAGAAAATGGGCGGGCACGTCTGGCAGTATTCGGGTAAGGAACTGCCAAACATTCCTGCAGTTATGCGCATTGGACGTTTTATGCGTGCCTGTATCAGGGTGTATGTATTCACGCATTCGGTTGATGCGCTGGTTGAATACACTGGCTATGAAAATGGTCTCTGGAACCGCGATTCCAATTATTCATTCCTTGTGGGAATCGTCATCGAGACCTGGCTCGCAACGTTGGTCAGGATCAGGAACAACAGCAAAAAAAGCGACGATTACCAGAAACAGATTGTGAAAGAAAATAAATGGAGATCGCGTCACGCCGATTTCCTGGAGCAGCGCTATCACGGTTTCCTGGAAATATTTTCAGACATTATATTGCTTACGCTCGCAATGATGTTCGCACACACATACTGGAACCATAGTTATGACTTTTTCTACAGGCAAATCGAACGGGCGCATAATGATCTGGCACCGCCAGGCGCACTGTTGTGGACCATGGTGATCACGCTCTCGATTACCAGTATCCTGGTTGTTGTCCCTGCAAGGCTGGCGTATTGGCTGGAAGAAATCTACGCGGCCGGTGATGCAATTTCCAAACGCAAGGTGAGATGGTCCATGGTTTTTGCGTGTGCTGCTTTTGCATTACCCGTGTTTTTCTACTTCTTCAAGGTCTGGTACATCGACTGAAGCGGGTTAGTTTAAGTTCAGCCGCTGATTGTGCAGATGTGAAACCCACAGGAATTCGAATTGAATTGAGCCACGAATTACACGAATTACGCTAATCATGCATTCGCGCAATTCGTGTAATTCGCGGCCAGAACAAAAACGAGCACATTCCCAACAATTTACGTGGCTTGCTTCCTGAGCTGTCGAAGGGCTGCGGCAAAAAACGAACGTCCTGTTCGAAAGTCAAAACTGATCAAACGAAGCCACCACGATATCGACTGACGACCTGTGAAAAATCGTTAAACCCCTCCCAATAAGTCTTAAGTAAACCAAACGCGGGAATGAGCCTGCCGGTGCCTGAACTATCTTCCGCAAAAGATTCACACACCATGAAATTCATTGCACTCCAATTGCGGACCCCTTCCGTACTCGCCTTCCTGGTATTCTGCGCAGGATGTTTCGCACTTTCCATTTTACGTTGCGTACTCAGCGGAACCGGTTCTTTCCTGTTTCTGAACTGGAACCTTTTTCTCGCCGGACTTCCGTTGCTGTTCAGCCGCATCATTTTGTACAACGACAACATCACGAAAGGAAAAATTCTTTTTCTCCTCCCGATGTGGCTTCTCTTCTTCCCGAACGCGCCATACATCCTCACCGATCTTTTTCATCTGGGTAACACAAAGTCAATGCCCAAGTGGTTCGACCTGCTGATGATCCTTTCGTTTGCCTGGGCAGGACTGTACGCCGGCTTTAAAAGTTTGCAGGACATACAGCGCATGCTCGTAAAATTCATGAGCGAACAACGCGCGATGATTGTTATTGCGTTGTTGCTGTTCACGGCTGCGTTTGGTGTGTACATCGGTCGCTTCGAACGCTGGAACAGTTGGGACCTGCTCGTGCATCCGTTTTCAGTAGCTGGTGATGTGGTGGAAAAATTCACCGATCCGTTCAGTCACCCGCGTACCTGGGGTGTGACTTTGTTCCTCGGAACGTTGCTGAATGTATTCTGGTTTTCGATTCGGTTGTTGCAGGCGGAAACGAAGGCGGTAGTGGTTTCGAAGACTGTGTAGTTCTCGAATGAATTTCCGATGCTTTTGATTAACTTTCGTCAAAGCACATGGGCATGGGATTGTTTGATTTTTTAAACAGCAACAAGAACAAAACAAACGAGAATGCTTCTTTCGACCATACGAAAGAACTCGATTTGTTTAAGGACGATATCGCCAGTCCCGCATTCCTGGAAAAAGTAAAATCACTTCCCGACATCAATAAAAAATTTCAGAAAGGAATGAACCTGCTTCATTTCGCCTGTGAATACAATCAGGTTGGACTGGCGCGGGAACTGATCAATCTGAACATCAACGTTGAGGAAAAGAACAATTACGGGAATACGCCGCTGTGGACAGCCGTGTTCAACAGTAACGGAAATTATGACCTGGTTGATTTGCTTCTCTCGCACGGTGCGGACCCAAACTCCGAGAATGACGCGAAAAATACACCGTTGAAATTTGCAGAAACAATTGATGACAAAGTGTTGGTTGAAAAACTGAAACGTGCTGCAAAACAGTAATCCAGCAATAGCATGAACAAATCTGAAATTATCAGTTCCCTCACCGCACACCATACTTCGTTCATCAACTACATCAACGGCTTGTCCGACGATGAATACACAGTAAGTCCCAACCAAAAATGGACCGCAGGACAACATGTGCAGCACATTATTCTATGCGTGAAACCACTCGTACAGGTTTTCAGCATGGACAAATTTGCCATTGAACAAACTTTCGGAGTGGCTCACAAACCCAGCCGCATATTCGACGATATGTGCAACGCGTATTCCGAAAAATTAAAGGAGGGCATAAAAGCGCCGGACCGTTTTGTTCCTGCAGCTGTTTCTCCGGATCAGCGGAAACTCCAGGGCGAAACGTTGACAAAAGTCGTTCAGGCCTTATGCGAAAAAATTGAAGGCTTTACCGAACCGGAACTTGATCGTATGTGCATACCGCATCCTGTACTTGGAAAACTCACCATGCGGGAGATGTTGTATAACGCGGTTGATCATGTACGACATCACCACAAAATGGTTCAGAGTTTCGTGTTGAAATAGTTTCTGGTTCGGAGTTCGGTGGTGCGCCGTTATTCGTCTTCGTCAGCACAGTGTCCCTCACCGAACCAGAAACCATTTAACTCCGAACCCGGAATCGTTCACCAGTCTCCGGCATACTTCAGTGATTCCCCTGTCGTTTCTTTCAGAAGATTATGTTTCAACGTAAGCAGCTGCCGCATGTGCAGATAATCATGCTCCAACCAGTTCGTAAGAAACATTCTCGCTTTGAGCGGCCCCACTTTCGGATGCTGGTACGTGCTGTCCCAATTTGGATTCTCCAGGCTATTCAGCCACGCGATGGAATTTTTTCGTTCCTGCAGAAATGACGCGAGCATGGTGTCGTAATTCTGTTCGATGTATTTGCGCTCGGTCACCAAAGCAACAGGATCAATTCCCGGCATAGGTTCTCCGGGAGTTTCGAGAACGTGTTTGGTCCGCGCGCGAAAATCTTCACGTTCTTCATCGTAGAGGTGACAAAGAATTTCGAGTGCACACCATTTTTCAGGTGCTGATCTCCAGGTGCGGTGCTCCGGCGGAACGGAGGAAAACATTCCGAACAGCACGGGTGCGTTGCGGTCTAATTGGCGGATAATTGCGGTGCTCTGTTCAAACATGGTTAACGTAAAATTGAAAATGAAGAATGTGAAATGTTACCATCGCTATCGTAACGCATGTAATACATGCCAACGGGCAGGCACGAAACGTCGATGCGCATTTCAGCGGGTTGTACAGCGACAATTTCTCCTGCCGCATTGAATATCGTGATCATGTCGCCCTGGAAGATCATGTGAACGATGTGCAGTTCCTGCGAAGCGGGATTTGGAAAAACAAGGATCGGTTTGCGGCCGGTGGTTTCCCAGACATCTGTTGTGATTTTTTTGCGCAGGTGAATCGCGTATGTCCCGTTGATTTTCTTGTGGTAGTACAAGAGATTTCCGCCGGTGTTCAGCGCCGTCGCTTCCGGGACATTCGGAAATTCGGTGATCAATACGAGCGGTATGCTGAAAACGTCGGCCGTTGTATTGCGCACCGAAACGCAGATCTCCGTGTTCAATCCGCCGACTAAGTAGCGCGTGAAATAAAGCTCAAGACCATCGGCACTTAAATGCGGTGCATACACGGCGTAGTTCGTGTCATTCACGTTTTGCAGGATGGAATCGGAATTCGAAACCGTGTTGAATGTGGAATCATTCACGCGTGCAGCAATTCCCAGTTTCGCAGAACAGGGAATGATACACGTATCAAAGAACGCGTTGCAGTAATACAATTCGCTGCCGTCGTAAGTGATCATCGCGTCCATCACAATCCAGCCCGCAGCATACACGTAGAAGTTTCCGTGTACGCGGTTCACGTTGATGCAGGTGTCGTTCACATAATCAGCACGATGCAGGTTGTCGAAGTTGTTCGGGTAATCGCGCGCTGAAACCCAGACGAAATTTCCGGTGGTGTCGAGAGAAGCCACTGCATTCAATTGCGGATTATTCGATTCATTGGCGCCGGCAACTTCTCCCATGTAGGTGAATGTGCTGTCGTCGACACGTGTGGCATAGTGCAGCCGCGTTTGAATTCCATCGTTCAGCGAATTAAAAAACAACGTGTTGCCGTCCGGCGATAAAAAAGGTTCCATCGCATCAGATGCATAACCCGAAATGAAGACTTTGATTTCCGCACCGAATGATGGATAGTTTTGCGCGGAAAGATGAATTGCAGAAATCATTAATGCAAAGGCAACCAAAAAGTTTCTCAGAAGCGGTCTGGAAAAACCGCTGAAGCGGTTGTGAAAACAGATTGGACCCCATTGCCGGGGGCTTAAGCCCCCCGCAATGGAGATGCCGAATTTACTCAACGGCTTCAGCCGTTTATCAAACAATCCTGACGCATGATTATTCTCTGAAACGTTGTTGTTATTCATCATCAGTCTATGGTATCGTAAAATTAATGAGTGCAGACCCAGCAGTTGTTGATGCAGTGCCCAGCGTAAATGTAGCATTCGCCGTGCTGATCCAATCTCCACTGTTCGGAGCCATGTTTCCGTCGGAATCATAGAACGCATACAGGTAATAGGTGCCGGGATGCATGTAATTGAATGTGAAATCCAGATCATCGGCCGGCAGGATTACGTAACGCGAACGGAATTTCATGTTGGCCGACAGGAAAGTAAATCCGCTGAACAACGGTTGCGTGGCGATGATCAGGATCACACGATTTGTGGCTACCGGCGAATACGATCCTGCATACGTGTATGAAATGGCGCTTTGCCCGAGATACGGTTGCGCCGATTCCGGGTAAGGGTCGCTGGTTACGTTGTAGAAAATGGATTCGAGCATGCTGTCGAACGTGTGTGTGAAATCGCGCGCATTTGTTTTTTGTGGAAAACCGAATTGAGTAACAGCATCCTGGCACGACGTTGTATCCTGGAGTTTTGCAGCCCAGGTCATGTGCAGCGTAGGCGCAACGAGCGTATTGTACACGTTCGTATACGATTTCATGTACAAACTGTCGGCGCGGAAAATTAATTCGGTGTACGCACGATCAGTTCCCTGTATCACTTCGGAAAAACGGTAAAATGATTCGTTTGCCAATTCTGAAACACTGTCGGCCAGGAAATAAGAAATGCGTTGTTGTCCACCGAATCCGCCTCCATTGCGGAATGCAATTTTGTATGCATTGTTGTGGAGTGCAATGAAGAACGACATGTGAATGCTGTTCACAGAATCCAGTTCGTTTTTCGCAGAAACCTGTGAAGCGGAAATGGGACGAAAGTCAACGATCCATTCCGGGTAACCTCCCAGCGCCGTGGTCGATGTAACCGGTCCGTTCCAGATGCCTTTTACTTGATCAAGCACACCATAACCGTAAGTGTTGTTGATATCAGGAGTTGAAACGGGTGGAGGCGTATCTTCTGGTTGTGATTCGTGTTTGCAGGAATATGCAACGATCAACACAAAAGCGAAGAACAAAACTTTTTTCATGCATCTAATTTAGGCAAATCGTGGTTCGTTTGTGTATGCCAAAAATAACCACGACGGACACGGCGAAGGGTCGCTCAATAAAAAATTAACCACAGAAATCACCCTGTGGACTCTGTGGTAAACTAAGTAACGTTACCACGGAATCACTTTTTTATCACGGAAGAAATAACCCGAACGTTCTCCTGCACTTCCGTTGGCCAGCCACACCGGTGTTTCTGCCCCGCGTTCTAACGGACGTGTTGCACCTTGTCCGCCCATATCGGTTTTTACCCAACCCGGACACACCGCATTCACAGCAATCCCTTTCGAAGAAAGTTCGTACGCCAGGTGACGTGTGATTCCATTGAGTAATGTTTTTGAAACGCAATACGCCGGAGACCATCCGCCAACAGGATCTGTCATCGATCCGCCACCGCTGGAAATGTTGATGATGTGCGATCCGCGTTTCATGAATGGTATAAATGCGTTCGACACGCGCAGCGGTCCGTAACTGTTGCTGTTCACCGTTGTGGTGAGAATCACATCCGCATCTTTGCTGAGTACGTTATCGCCGGGCAAAAGAATTCCTGCGTTGTTGATGAGCACGTCGAGGGGCAATTTGCGTTTTGCAAATTCGTGCGCCGCATGCTTGATCAACTCCGGATCGCTTACATCCATCAGCAACGTTTCTACGAGACAACCTGCCGCTGCAAGTTTCTCCTGGGCAGCATTCAGTTTGGCCTGGTTTCTCCCTGAAATAATCACAGAATCGCCCTGCAGCGAACATTGACGCGCAATTTCGTATCCGATGCCTTTGGCCGAGCCGGTGATCAGGACGTTTTTCATGTTTCGCAATTCTGGTTCAGCATAAATTTACTACATTTAGGGAGCAAACATTTTTAACGCGCACCCTATCATGAAAAAAATTCTACTCGCAGTTTCTGCGTTCTTTGTTATGGGCCTGTCTGAATCATCCGCCCAGTGCGGAGTGTTTTACGACGGCTTTGAATCCGGAACATTTGCTTCGCCCTGGACAATGGGTACAGGATTGTACACCGTGACAGTTCCCAACACTTCTCCTGCCGTTGGAACCTACAATCTTCAGATGGTTTCAAACGGAACCAATGCGTTTTTCGAAGGAGCACGCGCAACGTTCACTTCCTCGCAACCCACGTATATGTCGTGGCGCATGAAAACCAACACCACAACGGGAGCTAACGGCTACGTGATTATCGGTGATGCGAATACTATATCGGACAACGGAATTCTCTTTTGCTATTTCAACGCGTCTTCGCAGTTGCGTTTTTTCTCATCCGCGGGATTCAACTACGCCATTACCGCAAACACGTGGTACCACGTTGAAGCGAGGAACATGAACTGGACATCGCGCACAATGGATATCTATATCGATGGCCTTCTCGTGATCCCTGCATGGCCATTCCGTTCCGGCACAGCCACGTCCATTGATCGCGTTTACCTGCACAG
>DATHKF010000735.1:0-21600 GCA_035489505.1 Bacteroidia bacterium
AATGTACTTTTTCCTCGAATCACACGGCGCTTGACTATTGCCAGTTCGGCGGAAAAGTGAGACAGAGTTATTTTCTGAATAACGTTTACGGTGTAGATGGATTCAGTAATGTGGATACCTGTTATTTCAGTGGCAATACCGGTGTTGCGCTTTCTGCGTACGGCGCTGCTGTTGGCAATACTGTAGAGAACAACAGCATCGGGGTAAGATGTTATTTCAATGCAGTCAATGATACTTTTCTTTATAACACAGTCCGTAACAACGTGATTGGCGTTGAAATACAAACGTATTTCAACGGAAGCATTCTCTTTCAACAAAACTGGATATGCAACAACTCGCTGTACAACATCAAACTCACCACAGCGAACAATGCTGATCTCTCCAACAATTGCTGGTGTACGGAAGGCGGACAACCCGTACAGAGTACGATCTACGATGGTTACGACGATCCGAACTACGGGCTGGTTACTTTTCTTCCGGTTGCGATAAACTGTCCAAGCATTATGACGGATGTAAACGACAACACTGCGGAGAACAATCCCATTTCAGTGTACCCGAATCCGTCTTCGGGGGTTTTCCAGTTGAACTGTGCGCTTGAAAACGCGATGTATGTTATTTACAACATCGCCGGCGAGGAAATTGCGAATGGAACTTTTCTTTCTTCAGGAACAGTTTCCGTTGATCTGAGCACGGAAGCAACCGGAATTTATTTTGTGCGCGTTGTTGCTGACGAAAAAGTGTACACACAGAAATTGCTCAAGGATTGATTGCATGCGTGCATTGACGGTTATAATTCTGTTTGCATTATTTTCCACACAATCTCTTCGCGCAGCAACTTTGACCAGAAATTGCAAGTCTTTTATTCCATTTGTCGAATGTCCCAGGTTTATCGGATTTTGGGAAAGTTGGTGAGCAATTGGACTTCCTTCGATTTTTCGCAACTATTTGGCGACTATGTTGAAAACCAAACAAGATGACACATAAGACAGTTCTTACAATTATTTTCGGACTTCTGTTTTGCTTGTGTTCATATGGACAAAAAGCAGAATTCCAGGAAATTGATCGTCAGCTGACAAATAATTACAGGGAAATGCTTTCGGCTGAATACCAATTAAGGAGTGACAGTTTGGCTCCTGCGTTTAAAAATCAACTTTTAAAATATTTAGCTGATCCTATTACGTTCAGGAATGAATTTGACAGTCTAACTGAATATTTAACTATTCAAATATCACCTGATAAGAAAATAAAATTTTATAGTTGGGATGACCTGACTGGCGGAACCTGGCATCACATAAGTTGTGTTGCCCAGTTTGAAACAGACAGTGGAAAGATAATTGTTCAGCAAATAAATTCTGAAAGGGAAGCAGAATTAGGTGACTACACAGACAGCGGAGTTTATGCTGTTTTTGAACTCAACACAGCGATTGAAAAACTTTACCTGACAATTGCTTCGGGAACCCACGGCAGCGGACAGCATCATCAAATTGTACAGGTATTCAGAATCAATGGAGATACTCTTCTAAAGTGCAATTCGTGTTTTGCAGACAACAAAGACTTCGTGCTAGAATATCCGAGAAGTGAAAAAGCAAATCTGACATTTGACCCTGTCAAAAATATGTTACATTATAATGAGTTCAAATTTGACCAAGAAGTAGGATTTTGCAAGGCGACAGGAAAAACAATATCACTTGAATTTATTAATGGAGTATTTACAAGAAAATTGTAGTAATTATAAAAGCGCACGTACCGGAAAATGAAAAGAAGAAATCACCGTGCGAAGAGAAATGCCGGACCGACGCAAAATGCCTCCGCCACATTGATCATTCAAACAAACGGATGCCGAGTTCCGAATAATATTCTTTCAGCCGTTTTACTTTTTCCTCAAACTGCTGCATAAACCAATCGTCGTATTGTGCGAGTGTAAAACTCTCCATCATTGGGTTTGAAATGCATTGCGCCACGCACTGCCCCGCTTTTATTCCCGACCACAGTGCGTTTAAAATTCCTTGTCCGGCCGAAGGATCAATGATTGCTGCCGCATCGCCACACAAAACCAAACCTTCTTTTACCAAAGGACGAAACGCACGCCATCTTCTGTTGAACGCAAATGTTTCTTTCGTTGATCCATACGCGTTGAGCTCGGGAGGCTGATGAAATTCTTTTGCGCCCAAAACAGAAAGACGTGTCCACGTACAGCAATCCGGAGGTTCAGGTGCAAGCCAGCTCCATCCGTTTGCGTCCGGAATAAATTGCGCCTGCGGTGCATTGAAAAAAGACGGATCCAGATTTTCCACCACTCCGCTCCACACGTAAAAGGCGGGCGAATAAAATTCTTCTTTGAACTTTAATTTTTTTCCGGCGAAGCGTTTGTGACCGCTGGCGTCAATCACATATTTTGCGCGAATATTTTTTTTGGATGCGAGACGAATTCCGGCAACGCGATTTGCATCTTCAACAATTTCCGAAACAGTTTCCGATTCGATGAGCGTAACGCTTTGCTTCTTTGCAACGCCAAGCAAATAATTGTCGAACAAAATCCGGTCGATGTGATTTCCCGTCCACGCGCCTGATTCATCCGAACCCAGCGGCTGATGATTTCCCGCAACGGTTATACCGTCGTACACTGAACGCGATGAAATTTTCACAGCTTCACCCACATCGATCATTTGCAGCAATGAAATAATTCCGGGATGAACACTTTCCGATGGACGCAACGGAATTTCACCACTGCTCAGTCCTTCACGAAATGTTGCGCGGGTGACAAGCGTTGTTGCAAGTCCCGCTTTGCTGCAGGTAATTGCAGCAGCAACCCCCGCCGGTCCGGAACCCACAACGATTACATCGCTGGATATTGTTTGATCGTTCGTCAAGCTACGAAGTCACTGTCTTCCACGCAACGCCTTTTCCGTAAGGAGGTTTTCCTTCGAGTATGCAGAATGAAACGGCCTTTTCGGAAACCTGGCACACGTAAATCGTTGCACACGTTTGCAGCCTTCGCTTGAGCGAAGTGTCCGTTTTATCCCAGCGGTAAGCTTTCTGTATGTCTTCGTCTCCATCGGGAAAAATTTCTTTCACGGTATCCACAAAAACGTAGAGGTAACCTTGCTTTTCAATTCCCGACTGTGCGGTAGTCGCTGCTGATCTTCCGGATTCAAACAATTCGTCGGGAATACCGTAGCCTTTTGCGCCGGCTTTCCAGTCTTCCACTTTCTCCGCGCTCACGAGCCACATGCGCGTGTATGCTACAAGGTGATCGTCTTTCAATTCATTCTTGAAAGATATTTGCGGTAACGTTTTGATGCACCGGCGCAGCGCACCCATGCGCGCAACAAGTTCTGCGCTGTTGAGTTCGCGCAAACGCGACATATCAAAACTGTGCGCCTGCGGATTGGTTAAATTCTCGAGATAATCTGAGCGGCGCAATTCCGTAAAGTTGACGAGAAATTTATCTTTCGAATCGGGATCGATCTGCAGAAACGGACCTTGTTCTCCGTCCCATCCGAAAATTTCTTCGGCCAATGGCGACGAACCTTTCAGTGCAGGAGAACTTTTGTGAATACCGATTTCAATATCCATCAGTGGCACAGCAGTCGGATTCCGGTCGCCTGAATACAGCGAGCCCTGGAATGTGCGCGCAGCATCGGGCGAAGCTACGGGCCACATGCCGTTTACAGCGGCGCAGAGTTTCATGTCTTCCGGGAACGGAGAACCGAGTCCGCGCGTGCTGAGGTAACTCTTGCTTTTGCGTGTGTCGAGATCGTCGTTCCAATCAACCGGAACATCCGCGCAATACGTTACGTCCCATCCCGGGGCAAATACGAACGAGCAAACATCCGGAAGAAAACTGGAGCTGGCATAATCGCGACGCGTCGGATCAGTGAAATCTCCGCCTTTGAAATCTTTCGATGCGGTATTCGACAGCACAGAAGTGTACGTGAACGTGAGTTGCTTTTTATCCTCCTCAGTGAACTCCGGAAAATTCACCGTGTTTGGATTTGGCCGCACTCTTCCTGCACTCAGGCTCGGAAGACCTCCTTCGTAGAAATTACTTTCTTTTCCTTCATGCCGCTGCGTGTTGATGTCGTAAGCGAGCAAATCAAAACTGTCGACCTGCGGAAAAAAGTCTGGCGCCGTAACAATCGAAAATGCGGGCAACGCTGAAGTAAATAATTCTGCCGGAATGCGGTCTGCTTTCCATGCTTCAGTTTGAACTGCAACTTGTCCGTCGCAAATACTGTCTTCAAAAATTCCTGTCCAGTGTTTGCTGTCAATGATTTCGGTATCAGCCATGACGTGTTCATACACCGTATCGTGATCGGGATTGACATACCGGATATTCAGGTAAAGCGGCGTGTTTCTCGGATGGGTGAATTGATTCTCATTGCGCGTTTTCAATGCAGAATCTTTTTCGAGCGGTGTCAGAATTTCGATATCCTCTACGCTGTCCTGCGAATTGAACGTGGTAAAATACCGGTTGCTGTTGTCGATGTAATCGGGATCTACCCGTTTCTTTGGCACTTCGAATTCAAGTCGCTTGCCATTTTGTTTCGCCGGGCGAATCAACGGGTTCTTTTTCGAGCTGACGATCACAGTAGACTCCCGCTGATCCAGCACAATGAGTTCCGATTCCTGCGGTGTTCCGCCCGATGTAAGTTTACTCTCAACCACGAACGGAGCTTTGTTAATGTCGAGATCAGCCGGCGCGTATGGAATTTTGAATTCCGCATCAGCAACCAGTCGATAGAGTTTTTCTGCTTTGTGATACTCACTGAACACGAGAGCCTGCTCACCAATCAGCAAATCGTCCTGGAATATTTTGCGTACCGGCTGAAGAAAATAACGCTGGTCATCGTTCAGGCGTCCTTCCGCGTTGTCCCTGTCGGTGCCCAGCAAGGTAAACTCTCCTTTTTTCACAGAGCCGTCACGCTCCACAATGTCCGCATCTTTTCCTTCGATCACTTTGGCAAGAAACAATCCATAACGCGCCGCAGTCACCGCTACTCTTGGTTTCAGATTTTTGTCAATCGGCGCGTTGGTGAAATTGCGGTTGATCTTGTCATAATTCATTTCGTGCTCACCAATCCGCGCGACACCTGTGCGTGAAAAAACAAGATCGGCATGAATGTGATGCGGCGTCTTGAATGCAGGACGATACTCGTAAGCAAAAACGGCAAGCACGTAATTGTCTTTCAGCTCTGCGGCGGTGAGTGTAAATTCCTGCAGCGCGTAAATGTAATTTTCGAGCACGTCGAGATGCTGGATTTCCGGGTACGCTGCAACATCGAACTGTGTTTTATCCGCATGTGTCGGTCTCACCCGTGCGCTGGCCAATGCGTGATACAGCAAGCTCATCGCGGGTAATCCCGGTTCAATGGCGCGCATGCCGGCGAAATCTTCGAAGCCCTGTTCGGTTGAAGGCAGCTTGTCGAGTTTCCGGACGAGCTCAGCGAGTAATTCATCTTTGGCCAGATCAAGATTGAGTCCTGCCGTGCGTTGGAGATATTCCGACCAGCCGTTTTCTTTCAGCCACGCGATGAGGTTATCGAATTTTTCCTGGAGTTTCTGACTAACCTTCGCGAGGTTTCCGGTATCGATCGGGTCGGCACATCCTTTCAAAAGATACATGCCCTGGACAACAATAAAAGAGGCAGCTATTCTGCCGATGAATTCTCTTCTGTGCATAAGAAACGAATGAGCGGGTTGGGTTTGTTTTTACATTCCCAGGCAGGTTAGCCTGCCGGGCAGCGTTTATCGGTTGTAACGGTATGACTTTTTTCTGAAAGTATCCCTTTCGGAAAAGTGATTTTTTTATTAGTTGTTCACAGGTGAATAACGCGGAAAGAGCCGGAAGCATGGACACCCTTGCAGACCCTTCTAAACCTTTCCAAACCCTCAAAGGGATATATACCTTGCAGGGTTAGCAAGGGTAATCAAGGGTGGGTGCCAATCCTTTTCGTATTTTGGCTTTCGCCTATGCGTTTCCGCCTCCTTGCATTTCTCCTTTACTTCATTCCGCTGCTCCTCGCCGCGCAGCAGGCCAAACTGGACTCGCTGCACAACGTTCTGCGTACAACCCAATCAGACACGGTACGGATCAGCGCCCTCACAGACATTGCGTGGCGTACCTGGCCGCGTAATGCGGATACGGCATTTCAGTTGCTCAACGAAGCGTTGCTCAAATGCGATAAGCTGAAAGGCCACGAGCGTTCTGCATGGTCCGGGTACACGCACAACATCTTTGGAAATTATTACGTGATGAAAGGCGATGCGATCAAAGCGCTGAACCATTTCAGTATTTCACTCACGTTGTACGATAGCGCCATTGCACAGGCGCCTCCCGCGCGCACCGCATATTACACTCACCGGCGCGGCGTGGCCATTGGCAATATGGGACAGGCCTACGAGTTGCATGGAAACTACGAGAAGGCCCTCGATTGCTATTTCGCCTCGTTGAAAATGTGGGAAGAGATCGGGAATAAAAAAGCGATGGCGATCAAGTTGCAGAATATCGGCATTGTTTACGAAACACAAAAAGATTCCGTTCACGCGCTCGAATATTACACACGCTCGCTTGACCTTTTCCGGGCAGTGAATGATTCCACCAACATCGCGCGAAGTCTCGGCAACATTGGTGTTTTGTATTTCAACCAGGGAAATTACCGCAAGGCGTTGCAATATGATTCGATGGCCCTGGCTATACACGAGAAAAAACAAAACAAACGCGGAATGGGTGTTTGCCTGAGCAACATCGGAACCGTTTTTGAGAAGCTGGGCGATTACACCACGGCGCTGTCGTGTTTTGAGCGGGCGCTTGCGCTGGATATTGAAGTCGGAAATAAGCGTGGGCAAATGATTCGCCTTACGAACATCGGCGCTATTTACACGGTGCAGAAAAAATATGCCGAGTCGGAAAAGATTCTCAGGCGTGCCTTGCTCATGGCCGACAGCATGGGGAATATTGCCGTCGCCCAGGAAATACATCTCAATCTCTGCAACCTGTACAAAGCCACAGGCAGGTACCAGCTGGCATTGGAAGAATTCACCACGTTCACCATCATCAAAGACAGTCTTTTCAATATCGAACGCGATCGTGATCTCGCGCGAAAATCTGCAGGCTACGAATACGACCGCAAAGCAGATTCCACGCGTGCTGAACAGGAGAAAAAAGATCTCGCCGATGCCGCAGCGAAACAGCTCGCCGAAGAAACACTGAAAACTACGCGAACGACCCTGTACGGATTTGCCATCGGGTTTGCGATTGTACTCGTGCTCGTGTTCTTTGTATTTCGCAGTTACCGGGCGAAGAAAAAAGCGAACATCGAAATTTCGTTGCAGAAAGGAATTATCGAAGAGAAAAATAAAGACATTCTCGACTCCATCCATTATGCCAAACGAATACAGAACGCACTGCTCGCTTCGGAGACGCTGCTGAACAAGCACCTGCCGGAATATTTTGTCTTGTTCAAACCCAAAGACATTGTGAGCGGAGATTTTTATTACGCCACCGAAAAAAATGGAAAGTTCTATCTCGCCGTATGCGATTCCACAGGTCACGGCGTGCCGGGTGCATTCATGAGCTTACTGAATATTGCTTACCTGAATGAAGCGGTGAATGAACAAAAGGAAACTTCGCCCGATAAAATATTCAATCACGTGCGTAACCGTCTCGTAGAAAATATTTCTGTTGACGGCGCACAGGATGGTATGGACGGAGTGCTTGTGATGTTTGACCGATTAGTCGTTGGCAACAGCATGAAAGTAAATTATGTTGCTGCGTACAATGCGCCGTTCGTGATCCGCAACAATTCCGGTGAAACATTGGAAGCCGATAAAATGCCGGTGGGAAAAGGCGAGAAGACCAATGATTTCAGTTTGCACACCGCCACACTGGAGACAGGTTCGCTGCTTTATCTTTTCACCGACGGATTCGCCGACCAGTTTGGTGGTCCGCGTGGGAAAAAGATGAAACGGAAAGCGTTGGAGGAAAAACTTCTGTCGGTGCATCAGCTTGCTCTTGAAGAACAGAAAACCGCGCTGGAAAATTTCCTGGAGGAATGGAAAGGCGGACAGGAGCAGGTGGATGATGTGCTGGTGATTGGTATCCGGGTTTAGCCCTTGCACACCCTTACTAACCCTTACTAACCCTCAAAGGCATATATGCCTCAAAGGGTATGCAAGGGTGTTGAAGAGTTTGAATCCTGGAAGACTCTTGCTAACTCTTGTCAACCCCTGACAACCTTTGTCAACCCTTACCAACCCTTACCAACCCTGAAAGCCATATATGCCTCAAAGGGTGCACAAGGGTGGTGAAGAGTTTAAGCCCTTGCGCACCCTCACTCGCCCTCGCCAACCCTTACCAACCCTCAAAGGGTTATATGCCTTGCAGGGTTATGACCCAATCTGTACCTTGTGTGTAACATGCAAACTTCTCCGTTCAGAGAACTTTTCAGGAAATATAAATTCCAGCTCATTGCCGGGGCCATTGGATTCTGGTTATTTCTCGGGCTGATTATTTACGGTTCTGAACTTGCAGTCCACAACTTTCTGGGAACGAAATTCATTGACGATTTCGAACAGCGACAGTATTTACTTCGCTGGACATTGTGGTTACTGCTCACACCACTGCTCATCGTTGTTGCCTTGCGCATCAACATCCGCAACACGAAAATTGCCTGGTTTGTCCTGGTTCATTTCCTGCTTGGAAATTTATTTCTTGCATTTGAATTTACGGTAGAAGTTTCCATCCTCATGCCCATTGCCGACCGGTTTTACAACCGCGATGTTCAACTCGGTGAGTTTGCCAAACCGTTTGTCTACAAATACTTCGGGTATATTCTCAATTACTTTCTCATCCTGGGAATAACGAACATTTACGTGTACATGACTTCGCTCCAGCAAACACAGAAAGACCTGCTGGAAAAAGAAGTGGCAAACAGTGAGTTGAAATACCAGCTCGCCATTGCGCAGATGCAGACGCTGAAGATGCAGATTCACCCGCATTTCCTTTTCAATACACACAATTCCATTCTCGCATTGATTGTAAAAAATGAAAACGAGAAGGCGGCTATTATGCTGGGAAAGTTGAGTAACTTATTACGAAGCACAATCGAATCGCAGACCGAAGATTATGTGACCCTGAAAAAAGAACTGGAAATTACCGACTTGTATCTTGACTTGCTGGCCACCCGTTTTTCTGAACGGTTTCGTTATGTAAAAGAAGTGGACGAGAACACGTTGCATGTGAAGATTCCTTTTTTTATTCTGCAGCCGCTTGTTGAGAATGCAGTCATTCATGGTGTTGAGAAAACGGATGGAACGTCGATATTAAAACTGAAGTGTGAAAAAGACAACGGTCAATTATTCATCAGCGTCAGCAATACAACTCCCGGAAATATTCGTGCAGATGAAATAAAGTATGGCATTGGTCTTACGAACGTGATCAACCGTCTTGAAAAATATTACGGAAACAAGTCATCGCTGAAACTGGATCTCACGGGAACAGAGGCCGTGCTCACCATCAATTTACCATTGGATGAAAAACGCGGTTAAGGTTATTATCGTTGACGACGAACCGCTGGCGATTGACGTCATTGCGGAATACCTGAAGGGTCATACCGAATTTGAGACCGTGGGCAAGTACACCAAAGCGAAAGATGCCATCCGGAATATTATTCAATTGAAACCCGACCTCGTTTTTCTCGACATCAGAATGCCCGGAACGGATGGTTTCCAGGTGCTGGAGGCGGTCATTGGCTCGCATCAGCCCTACGTGATTTTTACCACCGCATTCGATCAGTACGCCATCAAGGCTTTTGAAGTAAATGCGATTGGGTATCTGCTGAAACCAATCGACAAGGAAAAGTTTGAAGCTGCTTTAGCACGTTTCCTGGCTGTGTTCAAAACGAATCAACTGGAATCGCTCTACGCCGGGATGAAAAATCTGCTGGACAACAGACCTGCACCGGTTGAATACCTCGAAAGAGTAATTGTGAAAAATTCACGAAGCATCCAGTTCATTGAAGTGAAAGATGTTATTTATTTCGAAGCATCGGGAGAGTATGTGAAGGCTGTAACGCGGAGTGGCGAAAAAATTATCAGTTACACGATGTCGAAGCTGGACAAAGAATTATCTCCGGACCTGTTCCAGCGGATTCACCGTTCGCATATTGTTAACGTAAAAGAAATCACCGAATTCCTTCCGCACTTCAATGGAGAATATGTTGTGAACATGACCAACGGAGTCCAGCTGAAGATGAGCAGGAACTATAAGGAGAATCTCAGCCGGATTTTTAAGGGGCTTTGACCCTTGCGTTGAACACCCTTACTAACCCTTAATAACCCTCAAAGGCATATATACCTCAAAGGGTGTGTAAGGGTTTAGTAGGGGCACAATCCTTACGATCCCTTACCAACCCTTAATAACCCTCAAAGGCATATATGCCTCAAAGGGTGTGCAAGAGTTTAGCAGGGTCAGAACCCTTATGATCCCTTGACAACCCTGAATAACCCTCAAAGACATATATGCCTCAAAGGGTGTGCAAGGGTTTAGCAGGGTCAGAACCCTTATGATCCCTTGGCAACCCTTGCTCACCCTCAAAGGGCTATAACCCTTTGAACGTTCCGGTGTCCAGTACCGAAATAGCCGTGTTTAAACGTTTACAAACGCTTACAATCATTTACATCCGACTACAAACGTTTATTCACCGGATAAATACCATGTTCCGTTTTTTCTTTGCACCATGATCAAGAGCACATCTTTTATCGAAGGCGCCACTTACCACGTCTATAATCGCGGAAACGGTCATGACCGTATTTTTCGTAATCCTGGTAACTATGAGTATTTCATGATGAAATACCTCGAATACATGGACCGTCATTGGGACACACATGTTTGGTGCCTGATGCCCAACCATTTTCACTTTTTGGTAACCGTACGCAAACACGTTGACCCGGAAACGATCAGTGAAGAGTGCTCACGGGCATACTCAAATTTCTCAAACGGATATGTACAATCATTCAACAGGCAACACCACAGGAAAGGAAGTCTGTTCATGCGCAGTTTCAAAAGAAAACTGGTCAACGACACCAACTACCTCAAAACACTGACGTGTTACATCCACAACAATCCGGTGAAGGATGGTCTTGTTCCGTCGGCTGAAAACTGGATGTTCAATTCATACAAGGAGTTGTTGCATGCTCCACCACTACGGTACAAATTTCATCCCATTTTGAGTTTGTTTGGGAGCGCTGAACAGTTCAGACATGAACACCTGATGCACACGAGTCCGGGATCCATTAATATTCCGTATGTGGCGGCGTGAGAACAACGCATTGACACCCTTCCTAACCCTCAAAGGGATATATGCCTTGCAGGGTTAGGAAGGGTTCCCACTCCTCTCACCCCCCAAATAAAACGCCTCACAGGATTCTGATTGATAAACACCGGCTAAACGCCAAAATTTATCAATCAAAGAATTCTCATGAAAACAGGTTCCTTCCCTCCTTCAATCAAATACATCATCGGCAACGAAGCTGCCGAACGGTTCAGCTATTACGGATTGCGGGCCATACTTACCGTTTATCTCGCCACGCATTTTTTCAATCCGCATGGAATACCCGGTCTCCAGGCTGGAGCGGAAGCAAGGGCCAACGAAGCCACGCATTTTTTTATCACGCTGAATTATCTCATGCCCGTCATTGGCGCGCTGATCGCCGATTGGTTTTTCGGAAAGTATGCGATCATCATCTGGTTGTCGCTGGTGTATTGCGTGGGAAATTTATTTACCGCAGCATTCACCGACAACTACGATTTTTTCATGCTCGGACTCGTTCTCATTGCCGTAGGATCCGGTGGAATAAAACCCTGCGTCTCGGCCAACGTTGGCGATCAGTTTGATGAATCCAACCAGCACCTGCGATCAAAGGCTTTCAGTTGGTTTTATCTCAGCATCAATTTCGGTTCCTTCTTTTCTACTTTGCTTATTCCATACGTCTACGAAAAACTCGGCGCGGAATGGGCATTCGGAATCCCCGGGGGACTCATGCTGCTCGCTACCGTTGTCTTCTTTGCCGGACGAAAAAAATACCGGCGCGTTCCTCCTACCGGTTTTCCCAAACAAAATTTCGTCAGCATCAACTGGTACGTGTTAAGGAATCTTGGCAAAAGAAAAGATCACGGATCGCTTCTCGACATCGCCAAAGAAAAATACAGTGAGACCGCCGTTGAAGCGATTCGATCGGTGTGGAAAGTGCTCATGCTGTTTTCGTTTGTGCCGGTGTATTGGATGCTGAGTGATCAAAGCACTTCGGAGTGGGTGATACAGGCAACAAAACTGGATTTGAATTTTCTCGGGTTCAACCTGCTTCCGCAACAGGTCCAGGCTGCAAATCCTGTGCTCATTCTTATACTCACTCCGCTGCTCACGCTGGTCATCTATCCGTTCATTGAAAAACGGGGAATCAATTTCAACGTACACCGAAAAATTCTCGCGGGATACTTATTGCTCATCCTGTCCTTCGTCGTGATCTGGTTTGTGCAGCTGGACGTTGACCAGGGAGCGAAACCAACCGTGTGGTGGCAACTCCTCGCCTATTTCCTTCAGACCACCGCCGAAATTCTTGTTTATCTCACCGGACTGGAGTACGCTTATTCACAGGCGCCGCCTTCGATGAAAAGCACGATCATGTCGTTCTGGTTGTTGACGATTTCATTGGGAAATTACATGGTGTCGCTGATCAACAACAATATCAGTCACAACGGTATACTGAGCGAACTCACCGGCGCAACCTACTACGCATTTTTCATTGTGTTGATGATCCTGATTACGATCGCATTCGGTGGGGTGTATTTTAAGAATGTGGTGAGGGGGAAATCTTAAAGTTGAGAGGGTCTCAACGCTGAAAAGGTTAATAGCCCTTTCAGGGCTAAGACCCTTGCGCATCCAAACACTGCAGAGGGTTCCAACGCTCAAAAGGTTAATAGCCCTTTCAGGGTTAAGACCCTTGCGCACCTAAACACTGTAGAGGGTCCCAACCCTCAAAAGGTTAATAGCCCTTTCAGGGTTAAGACCCTTGCGCACCCAAACACTGCAGAGGGCTCCAACCCTCAAAAGGTTAATAGCCCTTTCAGGGTTAACACCCTTCAGCTAAATCCTTAATTTTACCCACACCCTTCAGCATGATCTACTCCATTCCGGCCGGTGACACCTACGTAAGCATCACCGATTTCAATCAACCCAAAACCCACTGCCCGCATTGCAAGCAGCAGTCCGTGATGGTTTCCGTGTACCAGAAATACAATCACATCAACTGGTACCCGATGTACACGAAAGGAAAAGCAGTTGAGATTATTTGCACCAACTGCCGCGAGCTCGACAACCAGGAAAATTATCCGGAACACATTATCGCGTACGCAGAAACGCAATTGACCCGCAAGAGTCCGTTGAGAAAACAACTCATCAGTTACACCACGCTCTTCTGGCTCGGACTCGCAACATTTGTCACTTACATTATCCTGATGTTCTATGGAGATTAAGATCGACATCCGCGGGAGCCTCGACCCTCTTTTCGAATTTCTCAACAAGAACATCGGTCCGAAAACGAGCGGGTACAACCAACCCATTGCTCCCTACAAAGGCACGGTTACGCGCGAAGGATTTCTCTGCACACCTTCCGCATCTTCTTCGTCTATTCCGCCGCGCATCAAAGGAGAAATTATTTCGCTCGGCAACACGCATACTGTAACGATCAAACTGAGGCGCATGTTCCGTTATCATCTCATGATCGTATTTCTCCTGCTCGTGCCTTGCAGTACCATTGCGTTGTACACAGCAATCAGCATCGACGATTACCGGAATGGTTTTGGATTTTCATTCTCTGGTCTTCTCGTTGCATTACCGGTGATGCTCGTTGTGATGCTTCCGTTTCTGTGGATTTACATCGTGAGCGTATTCAATGCGAAGAAAGAGATGCGTGATTTTTGCGAAGAAATAATCAGGGCCGCAAGACCGCATTGAAAATATTTCTTCCGCTTTTTCTGACGAGCAACACACTCTAAAATTTATTCCGCTACCGGTCTTTGGGTGGCCTGTTCGGACGCTTCGCCGAATTTCCGGTCGGATCTTTTCTCCACTTGAATAAGTAGAACAGGAAGAAGATGAGCAGAAATACGGACAGCACTTGCAGGAGCCCGATACCTGCGCCAAACATGAGGACTCCGAATACGCCCAGGATACTGTTAAATCCGAATCCTGTGGAATACGCAAACACCAGTCCAAGTAAACCCAGGAGTACGGCGGAGAAAAACAGGTAGAACAGTATTTTGAAACGGTTGTAGTACGCGCTCACCCTCAACTTTTCTCCGGTCATGCCCCGCGCAATGGCCTGCAAAAGTTTTTGACGGTAAATCATGGCTGCCGTATAAAGCAGAACGCCTATCAATGGGCAACAAACAATAATCACCGCGAGAGCGAAAGGGAGAGGACCCGCGAAGATAAATACGATGCAGGCCACGAAGAAAAATGCGAGCGCAATGAGAATGAGTACTGTTCTGTTCGGACGATCCTTTCGATCCGATCCGGGCTCGTCGGGAGCAGCAGGAGACGGTGCACGATCATCAACCGGGTCAACGGATTCAATTTTTTCGGAATTCAATACGTGTTGTGAAGTATCATGTGCATGTGCAGCCACACTATCGGGAACAAGCGGTGTAGTTGCATTGTCTTGCTTACACGGGGATTGAATCAATTCTGATTCCTTGCAGCCAGGAACAGAATCCGCTTCATTTTTAGTCGCACCTGCAAACGGGTCGTGATTTTTTTCAGTCCGCCGTTGACTTTCGTGCGGACCGGCTACATAAAAACCGCTACGGTAATGTCGCTTCTCTATTGTGCACGAATGGAAAAGATGTGCGGCAACGAAGAGCAGGAATATATATTTGAGTCTGCGGAGGGTCAAGCAACCCGAAGATAGTAATTCCCTGTCGTAGCTCAGTCTGAAATCATTTACCCAATGTCACTGAACTGGAAAACGGTTGAAACCGTTTTGCGAACCTACTGTATCCATTGGGGGTTTAAGCCTCCGGCAATGGACAACGATTGATTATCCAACCGCTTCAGCGGTTTTCTCTTGATGACAACCTAACTGAGCCACTCTCCAATTCCTTCATCACAATTATTTTCGCACTCTATTCAAATTACAGCTTTCTCCGCAACTTCCTGATCTGCATATTCCTTTTCCAACGCTTACAATCACCATCGAATTCAATATTCCTGATTGCACAAATGTGCGAAGCCGCAATATCCTTTACGCGGTACTTTGTGTAACGTCCCTTTCTGCCTCTTTTGCTTCCGGCATAATAAACCGTTGTTTTGCATTTCAACAGCGGACGAAAAGCAACCACAACAGCATCGCCCATTCGTGCAATGCGTCTTCCGATATCTCCCACATCATCGGGCCGGCCCCACGGATTTCCAACCTCTGCATAATTCTCCCGCAATGCAGTTGCATAGAGTTCAGCTACTTTTTTCAGCAACGGCCCTTCCGGTTTCCAGTCGCTATGTTGCATGAGAATTTCTGCGGCAAAAAACTGTGTGCATTTATTCAGATCGTCGCGCTGAACGATTTGCTTCAACACACTTCCACTGGTATCCGCGTACCAGATCGAATCCGCTTTCGTGTAGCTGCCGCGAAAAAACAGCGCCCAGTAAGATGTTGAGTCAAGGTATTTCACCAGCGCATTTACCTTGCCGATTAACAACGTATCAGTCACTGCATGTTGCAGAAACATTTTTTCGCCCTCACGTTTGCACATCGTATCTACAACGTACATTTTTTCAAAATCAGCGGGTTTCATTCCCAGGTGCGTGCTGTCGGGAACGATCATCTGTGCGTGAGCGCACACAATAGATCCAAAAAATAACAGGAGAGTGGCTAACCCTGCAAGGTTATATGCCTTTGAGGGTTAGTAAGAGTTGTTGAGGGTCTGCAAGGGTCCATTACCGCTCCACCACCATCTTACTGCTCCGCCTTACCCCAAATTCATCCGTCACATTCATCACGTAAATTCCCGCAGCCAGGTTTGCCACATTGATCTCCGCAACGTTCGCGTACATCACACCGCTCTTCACCGCATTCCCCGTAACGTCTGTAATTTCCCATTGGGAATTTACCGTTCCGTTTATCGTCACGCGATCAATCGCCGGATTTGGAAACACATTCATTTCATTCACCGGAACAAAATTGTTCTGTAAGCCGGTCATGTAGTCTACGAGGATTGTATGACTGTCAACCGTATCCTGCAGATAATCCATCTGGATCATGACTACCGGGTAACCAACGCCCGCCATGCCCGTCCACCACTCGTACGATCGGCTGTCGGTACTGAAAGATGACATCGGCGACCAACCCGTTGAATCATGCAAAGAAATCTGGATGAAATAATGACTGCTGCGTTTCAACCGCAACACCGGATACGAACCGTACGAAGTAAGAAGCGTTCCCCAGGCATCCGCTTCCAATATCGTTGTCGATTGAAAAATCTGGCGCGTGCTGTCGTATGGCCCGAAGCTGGCATACGACCAATCGCTGTACGCGGTATCGTAAACAATAGTTCCATACGTCATCGGCCAACTGATGAACGTCGACTGGTTTTGATAATGCTGATCCTGTATGCCAAACTGCTGATCATACAGCACGCGACCGTCGGTATAAATGCCATTGGCGTCTGAAGTTCCAATATCATAATACGTAGTAGCCGAACCGACATGCGTCGCAAGATTACTCTGCGGGTATGGCGCGCTGAATTGTGAAGGAATCGAACTCAGCGTCTCAACGCGCATGGTGTCTGTGTAGTTGTGAGCCACCGTTGTAAAATTCCAGCTCTGCGAGGGGCCGGCATTGCCCGGTACAATAGTTGGAACCAAAGTCTGCGAATTTTGTCCGCGTACAATGATGTCGCCTGCAGCAAATCCATTGGAGGAATTGAGCGTGATTTGCGCATGAGCCGTCGCACAAAGCGATACCAGGATCACCGTAGGGAACAACTTTTTCATGAAACAGGTTTGAGTAAAAATAGCACACCCTTACTAACCCTGCAAGGCATATATGGCTTTGAGGGTTAGTAAGGGTTATCAATCCATCACTTTCCGTACTTGATCACCTTCCCCGTATTTCTCGTGCTTCTTCTCACCGTTGGTGCAAGCGTTGGCGCAGGCGTTGATGTATGCACCGGTGTTAATGCAGGTACAACAGCAACCACATGGGCCTGCAGAACCGGTGTTGCAACTGTTGGTGCTGCTGTATTCGTACTGTTGGGCCGCACCTTTTTTTCGTCATTCGGCTTAAGCGTACGCTCGGGGGAAACATCCCTCTGACCACTTCCACCTTCCCACGTGCGGGTTCTGCTGCGGCTACTGCCGCCTCTTCGCTTCGCCCCCAGTCTGACCGCTTCTTCCTTCGCCTGCTCCCTCACCAACATCTGCTCATCCTTCTCATCCTGGGTGATCTTTGAAACTGTTTGCAGGTTATCTGCATCGGCCGGACCCATGAATTCATTCACTGTGAATGTCAGAGAACGAAGCATGCCAGTCTCCAGGATCTTGAAGCCGCTGCTTTTATTCTTCGCCTCTTCGTCCATCGCCTGGTAAACAGCTCGCCTTCGGTTCAGATCCAATGTACCGTGCGCGCCAATTTCCTTCTTCCCCATCCAGAATCCCTCGTCCGGACTTGTAGGATGCTGCACTTTACCGTTCGGTACATTCTGATCCTTATAAGCAAACCCGACATACTTGGTTGGCAAGCGAACAGCCGAAATTGCATTCAGCGCCTCCTCCGCTTGTTTCACTTCGTTCGCCGTGTAGCTTTTTTTGCCCTGCGTCATGCCCGCCACCAACTCCCGCACGGAAGCGGTTGACACAAGCTCGTCCATGCCGGAAGCACGGGTTCTGTAAAATGGTCCCCATCCACTCCCGATCTTCTGTTTGCCTTCTGCAAGAGTGTATGCCTTGAGGTCCTTTACTCCCAAATCAATCCGGACAATCTGGCCATTGGTATCCAGGGTAACCGCGATCTGGTTTCCCAGATCGCGGAATCCTTTACTCAGAGCCGCGTGTGACATTCCTCCCGATCCGGTCGAACTGGTTGAGTTCGTCTTCTTCAGGGTTCTCTTTCTTTTCGCCTTTCCCATGATCTACTCGCTTTCGATTGAAACAGCTCTCACCTGGTAACCACAACTCGCGTAGTCACCATCATCAACAGGTTGAATAGTGATCTGGATGGAATTGAGTCCGAGCTGCAGGTAATCATGATAATCAACTGAAGTAAAATCCTGGTTGCGTAACGCAATTGTCAGCAGGTTGTTCTCACCACCTTCGGCTTCCAGTGCATCTACATACTTCACAATGGGATTCGCTGTGTCCTCGTTCATGATCATGGTCAGCATAACACCGGTGGCACCGGTTTTCCAATGCTTCAAATACAAATTGTACGTAGCCACAGAATCGATGACTTTGAAATACATCGTCATCTGCAGCGAAGTACAATTTTCCGCGAAAGCACCCGTGAGCGAAGTTTGTGAAGCCGTGAAGCCAGCACCCGCATCGGTGGTATCCGGGTACGTTGTCGTATCCTTGATCAGCAGATCGTTTGTACCGGAAACAATTTTGAAAGCAACCGGCTGCGTATCTGCTGTTGCAGCCACAGGGAGATTGATAAACTTACCCGGGATGAAACCAATGATCGCTGCAGGACTGTTCAGCGATAACGAATCAAGCGCCATGATGTTCAGGTTGAACGTAGTCGACAACGATTGATTGTCGGGCACCTGGAGCACAGTCGGATATTCATCGATGTACACCGAAACCGTTGAACCGCTCAGCGTATGTGAAGCTGAAAAATAATTGATCACGTGCTCCATGCTGATGTCGCCATCCAGTTCGTTACTCATTACAACGATCCACGACGCTTTCATCACAAAATTGATCCCGAAACGTGAAAGCTCGCTGGGTGGATAAAGCGTAACTCCGTCGTACAGGCACACCTGCATGGAAGTCGGAATAACGATCTGCACCTGGCTGGTATTGTCCGGGTTGGTTTCACCGGTGCTGTCTTTGCAGGTGATTGCATCCCACGGATATTCCTGCCCGAAGGTCCACGATGGTTTTATGGTATTCGGGTTGATCAATCCGTACGCGCCCCAGTCTTTGATACTCATTGAAGCGGCCTTGGAAAAATTGGACGAGTTCGATCTTGCGAGACTCGCGCTGTTGGTGTTGGAGTTTTCTCTCATCACCGTAGACGAATGCTCGTACGATGCAGAAGCGCCGGAGAACGTATCACCAACAGTAACACTGCCGCCGTAGCTGTTCGTTTGTGAAATGGACGATCCGCTGGTACGGCTGTTGGAACTTTCTTTGGTCACACCGGTTTCACTGCCCGTAGTTCCCGATGTATCGATCTGCGTGTTGATGGTTTCCGGTGAGTATTCGATGATCTGAAGTTTAACTCCATCCGGTTGATCAATATACATCGTGGCGTTGATCATGGCCGGGTAATTACTGTACGCGGCAAGGTCCGTCGTCGGCAGAAGATTCTGGCTGTTCGGATTGTAAATATTGATCCGCTCAGTGCAATACACAATGAACTTCTGGTTGAGTGGCCTGTAGACCGACGTGGAATCTTTTGCCTGCACGTCTTCATACAACACCACCTGGTACTCGAGCCCGAGTGTGCCGATCGTGTTGGTTCCGTCTGAGAGCGAACAGAACTTCGTATAAGTATTCGGATCTGATTTTTTAAACATGGGTTTTTCGTTTAAAGTTTTTTAATGATGATTTGTTTCACCCTTTCGGGGTTCTGTGTTTCTGCGGCTGATCAGTTTGTGCCGGCATAAATAATGTAATTGATCGCCAGGTACGGTTGCACATTGTTGTGCGCATTGGTAGTGCCTGTTGCCTTTCCGGTTTCGATGTTGTTGGTGTTGCCGATCAGGTCCGTAGGATTTCCACCGGTGAACGAAGAACCATAGAGATAGTTATCCTTGTCGTTATCACCTGTTCCGGTATAGCCTGTACTGCTTGAACGGCCGGTTCCCCAGTTGCTGTCGCTTGATTCACCGAAACCTAAATGCTGGTGACAAGGCATTTCTGTAAGCGACAACGTGTGTTCGTATTGACCACCGGTGTCACCGAGCTCAACAGTGAACGTCACGTTATTCTCTTTTCCACTTCCCACGCCCATGATCACACGTGAGCAGAGGTTAGGCGTGTTCGCACCGACCAGGCTGATGAGCGTGTTGTACTGCGCAGGAATTGCATCGCCGTTGCACAGAAGCCAGGTATCCGGAGCAATTGTTCCATAATAAGCGACAATCGATCCGATCTGGATCGTACCTCCCGTTGGCGGCGAGGTGAGCGTTGTTTCTGAATTTTCTTTTTCTTTTTTCATGCTTTGGGTTTGTTTTTCATTTCCCTACTCTGATGGCTTTTCGGGATACGCCCCTGTTATACTGTGTGGTCAGTTTTTTCGTGAACTCAAAAAATGATCAGGACCAGGGATCCTCCGGACTGTGCACTGATAAGATTCACTTTGATTGCTGATCAATTATACATTCATCTTTCGAAAATTGATTCAGGAAAAAACGCTATTGCGGCTAACGATAAAAATGAAGAGGAGAATAAAAACATCGCGCAACACAATAAACGGTGAACGATAAAAATGAAGAGGAGAATGAAAATATTTTTCTGAACACGCGATGAGATGAATGAGAACGCGATTGCGGTGAACATTAAAAATGAAGCGGAGAATGCAATTGTTGTTTGGGTCGCTGCGCTCCCTTGCTTTGAGCCACATGGGAACGCCGCGACCTCTTCAAAAAAATCCTAACTTTCCGTACATGCGCTGTCTCACACTTTTTCTCCTGTTTTTTTCACTGAACATTTCCGCGCAGCAATCGCTCCGCACCGATTATTCCACTCACCCGCCCAGCGATGCAAAAAAATACAACATCGCAACGCGGAAAATTATTTCCGATCCTTGTACCGAACAGAAAACTCCGCAAACAACAGACACCGTTTCTGAAACGTACAACAGGAGCGGCGACCTGCTTGCGCTGGATTATTTCTGGGCCCAGTCTTTTTCTTCGCACCGGTTCGCCACACATCATTTTATTTACGACGACCAACGCCGGATCACCAGCGACACTACGTATCTTTCTTCGCCAGGTGGCGAATCCCCTCCGCGCATCATTATAAAAACCTACGAATACAAAAGCGGCGGCGGGAAAGTCACCATGCATACCACACCGTCGTGGAACGACAGTTCGGAAACAGTAATCATCCTGTACGAAAATCACCAGGTGATTTCCAAAACCAGAATTGATCATCGCGGCGACACGGTGTATACCTACACGAAAAAAGGTAATACAGAAATTGAGATTTGGCCTAAACGCGGCGAAGGTATCCGCGAGCGCGAAATACGCGTAACGTATCCGGAAGAACGGCACGTGTACATTTCGCGTTATTACGCAGACTGCGATCAATACGTTACACAAACGGAAGAGCAAACACTCGACAGCATCGGCCGCGTTGTACAAAAAGATGTTTA
>DATHKF010000736.1:0-3138 GCA_035489505.1 Bacteroidia bacterium
ACACAGGTTACGTGTTGTCAAAACCGTCTATCAATGTGCGTTACTATGGCGACGATTACAACGCACCATAAATACAGGACATCCTGAATGCAAAACATATTCTCTTTTGTCAAAATCAATTGTTCATGGAATACATTTCACGAAAAAATAAACGGGCAGAAATTCAGCGGCAGCAGGATCACTGGAATGAAGTGCACGAGCAGTTGATTGAGGTGCAGAGGAAATCACTTTCGATCAGTGATCCCCAGGACAGTGATGAAAAAGAAGCGGATGCTGTTGCGCGGAAAGTGGTCAGCGGGGAGTCAGCAGAAATTCACGGCAGCAGCGGAGTGATCAACAGGAGCGGTGAAGGAAGTGCACAAACCACACCGGAGTTTCAATCGAAACTGGAAAGCAGCAAGGGCGGCGGACAATCGCTGGATGATTCCACGAGAAGTGAAATGGAATCGAAAATGGGTGCCGATTTCAGTGGCGTGAAAGTGCACACGGGTGGAGAGGCAAGCCAGATGAGCGAGAGTATAAACGCAAAAGCGTTTACTCACGGACAGGATATTTATTTCAAGGATGGACAGCACAATACTTCATCCAATGAAGGAAAGGAATTGATGGCGCATGAGTTGGTGCATACGGTGCAGCAGGGAAAATCAGGAGTGAGTCGTGCCATACAACGGAAAGGCGATAAGAATCCCACACTTGGCGCGGCGAAGAAATATTTCAAAAACCAAATCAGCGTTCTTCGTGCTGAACAAAAGTTACACAAGCGGGAATCGGATGAGTATTTGAAAATTGAAACCAAGATCAAGCTCATGGAGCGAATGCGGGATGAGGTGATCAGCAAAATGAAAACGGATAAGAAATTTGTCTGGACCATGCACAATTACCGGGTGTATCTCACTAATGAAGCGCTCCATCCTTCGGAAAAGAGCATCAATGACGAGGAGTACAACAAGGTTGAGTCATCAACGTTTGCAGGGGAAATGGACGAGGAAGCACGAAGCCTGCGATTCAGCTCCGGTACTATAACCAGCGAAGACCTGGATAAGAAGTGCCGCAGTGCTTTTGCCGATACTGAATTCAAGGAAACAGAAACCGTAACACCGGAACTCAAAACGGTGCGCGAATTGTTAAGTGCAAAAACAGCCAGCGAACTTGTTGATTACTCCAACACCAATTCAGATGCGGATGTAGACAACGCCATTTGTACAATTATAAAAGATCAGAATAAACTGGATGGCTTGTCCCTGACTGACCTTGCGACTTTATTTGCTTCGTATAAATTCAAGGACGGGCAGGATTACTTATGGTCCGTGCTCTCTCCAAAGATCGATGCATTGTCGATCGAGGAAGTTCTGAAAATCAGGGAGCAGCAGATTTTTGAACAACCGGAAAATGCGGACCGGACGAAGTTGCTGGAGGACGCGATTATTAAGATACTGTCTGGCTACAGTGCGCTGGCACTTCACAAGTACATGGCAGCGCACGCCGATAGCAAAGTCATTGAGCGGTTGTCCAAAGGAGCACTCGGCGATAAACTCAACAAGGAACTGGGAGAAAAAGGAATGCTGCTTTTTGTGACCGAAGCCAAACGAAAGGCTGATGAAAAAGTTGATGGGGAAGGTTACGCGGCATTGCAGCAATACATGATGAACTTTGTGATGGAGTTAGAATCGACACCGGGCTTCTATTACACAACGGAAGGAGAATTTCTCTTTCACAAACCAGCACCGCCCGAAGAGACTTCAAAGCCAGGTTATGACCCTTTGAGTGAATCTGTTCTTTTGTGGCAGGTAGATAAAAAAGATGCATCAAAGGGTAAGTTTGAGTTATTGCGTTTCCCGTATTCGGACAATGGCGAAGAAAAGAAACCAGTCACCCAATATGAATTGCTGCGTACGGCTGCGTTCGGGTACAATGAAAATACAACCTACGCCACAGCACAAAAGTTAACAATAAGCGTTGCGTTCAATCGCGACATCAAGAAGAAGGACAAAACACTTCTCGATGCCTGGGACGATTTTGGCCCCGGAACACCGCATTCCTACATGATGTCGAAGTATAATAATTATGCTGACTTGTATAATGCCGCTAAAAATGAAGCCCTTGAAGTGCCCGGCAAAAGCAACCAGGTTACAGATAAGATACGAACTGGAATAAAATCGTCAATAGAATCTTTTCAATCCGGTCCATCGTCTGTGGCGATTTTTGAACATGGTCGCGACTTGTTGAGTGAGGAAACAACAGTGAGTCCTTACGACTATACCAACCTCAGCGTAAGTATTGATTATTATTCAAAGGACAACATTAAGAAGCGACAGGAAGCCTGGGATAAAGAGAAGGCAAAAGATGTTGAAGAACTGGATAAGGCATTGAATAAATTATATCCTAATGCCAAAGACTCAAAGACAAAGGATGATGTTCGGAAGACAAAAATGGCAGAGATCGACAAAAAATATGTAGACAAGAAAATTGCTGATAATGTCTACTGGAAATGGCCGGCCCATTGGATTAATTATCTCGCTGAAGGGTTCAGGTACGCGGACGCAGGTGATATAAGTAAAGGATGGTACAAACCTGAGAATTTTATCAAGGGACAGGATTTTCACCCGGACGAAAATGGAAACAAGGCCAAATATGAAAAGAAAGGTGAGGAGACCAATGGCTACCGATTGGTTTGTGTTGGCACTGCTGGTGGAAATCTTTTCCTGATCAATGATCCGGATGTTCCATATCCCAATATTTCCAAATACACACCTCAGAACTGGAGTGTCAAATCAAAACCCAAAGGCACATAGCGCGGAATGGATCATAACTTTCAAAAAAATAATCCGGTAGGAATTCATCGTCAGCACGATGATTGGGACGAAGTGCACAATCAAATGCTGGAAGTACAGCAGAAGGGATTGTTGCAAAAGAAGTCGTTGGCCGTTAGCGATCCCGGTGATGCTGATGAAAAAGAAGCTGATGAAGTGGCGCGAAAAGTTGCGGGTGGAGAATCGGCTATGATCCATGGGTCCGGCGGAGCGATCAACCGCAAAGGTGAAGGCAGTGCTGAAACAACTCCCGATTTTCAATTGAAACTGGACGCAAGTAAAGGTGGCGGAAATTCACTCGATGAAAATACCAGCAAAGAGATGGGCG
>DATHKF010000737.1:0-3957 GCA_035489505.1 Bacteroidia bacterium
GTGCGCACAGAATCAGCCATATAAGGCATCGGAGCAGCAAGTAAATGTTCTTTTTCATAGGGCCTGTCTGTTAAATCGAATTCGCGAATGAAATTACGGCGATTTCTATACCGTGCAAAATTCAATCAGCTGAATTCTTACTTCTTCATGTGTTGGGTTTGGCTATCTCTTCCCGCTCACCCGCACCTTCATCTTCTCCAGCTGTTTCGCAAACACACTGATCACGCGCTCGTGCTGACCGAAGCGGATAATTTCTGTTGCGTCTTTTGTGCGCACCGAAAAAAACTTGCCGCGTTTGTCGGTATCAAAATGGATTTCTTTAATATCATCGAGCAGAAATTCCATTGGCTTTCTCCATGCACTTTTACGCACAGCGAGTTTATCGGTGAAAAATTGCACAGAACCGGGACCGATGAAACCAGTTACGATAAATATCATAGAGAAGAGCGAGCCGAGTATAGCGCCCCAGCGGTGCTCTCCATTGATTTGTGTAAAAGCCCAGATCATACCGCCAACGCCTACTGCAAAAGTGCAGAGCGCAACGATGCGTGAGGTGGTTGGGGAGAGGGTTTGGAAGAGGAGGTTGTTTGGTGTCATTTGTCTCGCGTCGTGATAATAAGTCAATCGACTCCAGTTTTAAAACAAAGTCGTTTGTATAATGTGTTTGGGATGAAAAGTCCCAACTATCAAGAATGGATTATGTCCTACAAAATGAAATTGCTGCGTTGTTCCCAAGTAAAAATGCAGGTCCTTTGTTTGCGCAAAATCATGCAAGTATTTTTGCCTTACTGCTTGACAGGCTAACTCTTCGGTTCCTGTTCTTTTCAGCATATTCCAAAATAAAGCGCCGGTTTCCCAGTCCTCTATCATCAACGTGCTTTCCTTTCCCACCGCGTCCTGGAAAACATAAGAAAATTTGTAAGGTAATTTCTTGACAACTTCCTGCCTTCTTTCAGAAGCTGATTCAAATAAATTCATTTGCTGCAATGCCGCCAGTTTTTCCTGATCCCATTCCCTTTCAACCGGTTCCCAAACGAAATCCAGAATCTTCGTCGGCTTGAAGACTGCGAGTGATGTGCATACACGCTTCTCTTTTGCTTCAGCAATCAATTCCGCCAGATTGCAGCGAACCCTATTCAAAACTAACTTTCTTCTCTCATGCCAGGCGTCACCATCTGTTCCAATTTCACCAATAATTTTTATTTCTGTATCATGAGAAACCGGACGAAAACTTTCCGGGCGCGGGTCTTTTGTGTTTTTTACGAGATCAACCTCGATCCACTGATACTTACTGTATTGCTCATGATACGGTCGTTTTGTAAATTGTACAGGATAAATGCGAATCCATGAACCATCCTCACGAAAACCGGCTGTGCACACAAGCTCATCGTACTTTGTTGAGATAGTCGGATAAGTTTTTACGGTGATCAAAACACGGGTAATTGCCATCTCACAAATGCTTCAATTCGTATTTCCATTCAGGAAGTCCCGAAATCGCTTTGGCTAAAGTTCCGCGATGACATTGACACTGATCAGCCTCAAAACAGGTTAATGCAATCCTCTTGTGTTTCAAAAGCAGATCAAAGACCTCGCCCACTGCATCGTGATTCGTTTTTAAAGTCGTCCTTTCATACTGCACGAAAAGGCGGTTATAGTCGTTCTGCGTAACCAGGCTTTGACGCTTATCCGAATCAATTCCCAGATCTGGAATATGCACATAGACGATACCCAGACCTTCACATGCATTCTTGAGTTGTGTTTTAGAAAAGCCATATTTCATGCTTAGCGGATTCTTTCGGACATCACAAAGCACCTTCACATCATTTAGAATTAATTTATTGAGATATGTTTCCAGGCTCACACCTTCATACCCGATTGTGTAAAGAATGGTCTTAGTATTCGCACGGACAGTTTTTGCAACCATGCTCATTTCTTCAGACGAAAGAAACTTGTGCGCGATTATACTTTTCAATGCATAATAGGGATAGTTCTTGTACGTCAATGAAATAAGATCATTGGCAGTACTATTCCGGTAAGATTGACTGATCTGAGTAAGAACGGCTTGATCGCCGGGCTTGAGTTGGCCGATATAACTTGTCTCGTCCGTCTTGATCCATTTTTCCTTCTCCTCGCTCACCTGCGCATACTTCAGCATCGTTCGCATGTCAGCATACGACTGAAATGAAAAACAACCTTGTTTATATGGGACAAAATCAAATGCAGGAATTTGTTGTTGTTGAGCAAAAAGGAACAACAATTTCTGAAATGAAATTTTATTCATTTCGCCGCCAAACGACTCCAGCAGGGCTAATATCACTTTCCGACGATAATACATGCGATACAAAGATACGATGCAGGACCGCTATACTCGTTTGTAAACGACTAGATTTCAACAGTGATCCGTTTAATCCATAATTTTCATTTATTCACACCTCCAAAAATGCAAAAGAGCCGTCCAATGGACAGCCCTTTTGTATATGATCATTTTTTCTACCTCACCACCACTCTCTCCACCGTATTCTTCCCGTTCACATTCAGGTTCACAAAGTAAATTCCGCTTGCCAATCCTTCTGTATTCCAGAACACGCGCTGTGACCCGGAATTCATTGCGGTAGTCTGCTGAATAACCTGCACCAAACGGCCTTGTGCATCTGTTACCGAAATCATCACGTCTGATTCCTGGTCGAGTGAGTACTCAATGGCAACAGGTCCATTCGCTGGATTTGGATACAGCTGCAATCCGTTTGCATTGGTGTTTTCAATTACGCCGATTGAATTATCGTACGCCGGGAACACTACGTTATCTACCCACGCACAATCCATGTTGTCGTCGTACACGTAATCTTTGGCGTACACCCAACGAAATGTGTGTGAACCTGCAGTGATGAAATACGCTTCACGGTCCCATGCTTCGAGTCCCGACCAGCTTCCGCGAAGCACGTTGTCGATGTAGAAATTGAGGTAATCGTATCCCTGCTCAGACGAAACTGCGCGGTAGAACGAAATACTGTCGTTACCCAGAACGTTCAGCGTGATCTGCATGCTGGAAGTCTGGTTGCCGGTGATGGCACCTGATTTCGAACAGTACACATCGTCGTATGCATTATCCGTTGTAGTAAACCACGGCTGTGTTCCGCCGGTTACCCACGGGTATTGCGTGAAGTCGTTGGTTTCGTAATCTTCCATCGCAATGCTCACGCGCTCGTTGTACGTAGTGGACACGCTGTACGCACCTGCGGTAGCCGTGTACGTGAGATCAACCGTTGTTCCGATTGCCGCTGCACCTGAAATTGTGATGCTGAAAATGGCGTTCACGTTTCCGGCAACAACGATAGTTCCGAGTGGAAGGTTGTTGTTGTTGATCGTTACAAACGGACTGGTTGAACTCAACACGCCAATGCAAGCCGTTGAAGTGGAATGACCGTTGTTCCCGGTTGGGATAACGATGTTCACCGTTTCCGATGGATCAAGAACACCGTTTGCGTTTGCTGATGCATCATCCACAGTTACGTTTCCGGCTGTGAGCGCTGGTGCATGCAATGTTTCGGTGAACGTTGATGTCCATACAGTGCTGGCTGCATCTGTAATTGTGAGTGTGAATGTAGCCACGTGCATATCCGGAACGTTGTTCGCAATGGTTGCAGCGTATGCGTTGGTTTGCGATTGCGTAGAAGTTGCAGCAATGTTTCCGAATGATTCGTTCGCATCAGTAATCGTTACATACGGATCAACTGTGCTTAGAACAGCGCTTACACCATTTGCAATAGCTTGTCCAACATTGTCGAGGGCAACATCAAACGAAACGTTCTCGGAGAAATCACCGATGTTGTCGCCGTTACCTGTTGGATCAGTCAGCAGGTGCGAAGCCTGAACCACGTACGGGCCAGATGCAGGAACCACCAGCGCGTAACCCAAATACGGAACATAGTTGTATTTCGTAGCGGTCACAAACAATGT
>DATHKF010000738.1:0-4632 GCA_035489505.1 Bacteroidia bacterium
ACAGGCAGGATCATATTATTGGCAATCTGCGTGTCGAGAAAGATATTGTAGAAGAAGCAGCAGTTTAATCAATCGGTCATCAACTAATCGGTAATCGACCAATCAACTAATTGAATCAATGTCAGATAACAAAGACGATCTCTTCGAAGAAAACGGTGAACAGCACGATCACGGCGAGAAGAAAAGCCGCATGGTCAATGGCATGTTCGAAACCTGGTTTCTCGATTACGCATCCTATGTAATTCTTGAACGCGCCGTGCCGTACATCGAAGACGGCTTGAAACCTGTTCAACGCCGTTTGATGCATTCCATGTGGGAAATGGAAGACGGACGTTACAACAAAGTGGCGAATATCATTGGTAACACCATGAAATTTCACCCGCACGGTGATGCGTCTATTGGTGATGCATTGGTGCAGTTGGGACAGAAAGACCTGCTCGTTGATTGCCAGGGGAACTGGGGGAATATTTTCACCGGCGATAGCGCTGCGGCCTCCCGTTACATTGAAGCACGTTTGTCGAAGTTTGCTTTGGACGTTGCTTTCAACCCGAAGACAACGGTATGGGCTGCGAGTTACGATGGAAGAAACCGCGAGCCGGTAACGCTTCCAATGAAATTTCCTTTGCTGCTTGCACAGGGCGTTGAAGGAATTGCCGTTGGATTGGCGTGCAAAATTCTTCCGCACAATTTCAATGAACTGATTGACGGATCGATTGCTATTCTTCGCGGACGTAAGGCTGAAGTGGTTCCTGATTTTCCAACAGGTGGCATGGCCGACTTCTCCAACTACAACGACGGTTTGCGTGGCGGAAAAATCCGCGTACGTGCCCGTGTGAAAGTGAAAGACGCGAAGTCGCTCGTGATTACGGAAATTCCTTTTGGAACAACAACGGGAAGCCTGATTGATTCCGTGATTGCGGCGAATGAAAAAGGCAAGATCAAGATCCGCAAAATTGAAGACAATACAGCGGAGTTTGTCGAAGTACTGATTCACCTGCAGCCGGGAACGGATACCGACAAAACCATTGACGCGCTGTATGCATTCACCGATTGCGAGGTGTCAATTTCGCCGAACGCCTGCGTTATCGAGAGCGAGCATCCGCGCTTTGTGGGCGTGACCGAGATGTTGCGGATCTCGACCAAGCGTACGATGGATTTGCTCAAACTCGAACTTGAAATCGAGCTGAGAGAACTCCAGGAGCAATGGCATTTTTCTTCTTTGGAGAAAATTTTCATCAAAGAGGAAATGTACATCGAGTTCAAGGAATACAAAGACCGCGAAACGCTGTACAAATATTTGTATGCCCGCTTCAAGCCATTCCGCAAAAAGCTTTTACGCGATATTAACGACGACGATCTGCACCGCCTCACGCAAATCCCAATGATCCGTATCACCCGCTTTGACACCATCAAAGCCGATGAGAAAATGAAGGATCTGGAGAGTAAGATCGAGACGGTGAGACACCATCTTGCGCACCTGGTTGATTACTCCGTGGAGTATTTCAAGGACCTCAAGAAGAAATACGGCCCAAGCCGCGAGCGCAAAACAGAGATCCGGCAGTTCGAAGTGATCGAAGCGCGCCAGGTGATCATCAACAACGAGAAACTCTACATAAATCGTGCGGAAGGATTCATCGGAACAGGAATGAAGAAAGACGAATTCGCTTTCGATTGTTCCAGTCTGGATGAGATCATTGTATTCCGTCGCGATGGAGTAATGATGGTGACGAAAGTCGCTGAGAAAACGTACGTGGGTAAAGACATCATTCACGTAGCGGTTTTCAGGAAAGGCGACACGAATACCATCTACAACATGGTGTACCGCGATGGACTGCGCGGCAACTCCATGATCAAACGATTTACCGTTAGCGGTGTAACACGCGATAAGGAATACAATCTCACACGCGGGGCAAAGGACTCGAAAGTGCATTACTTCTCGGTTTGTCCGAATGGAGAAAATGAAATCATCGATATATTCCTGGCGGAGAAATCGGGTGCGCGCAAAAGCGAATTCGACATGGATTTTTCGACCATTGCGGTCAAAGGCCGCGACTCGCAAGGAAATATTCTCACGCGTTATCCTGTACGTAAGATTACACTTGCAGAGCGTTCGGAAGGTGAAATCAAACGCCAGAAAGTCTGGTTCGATGATAAAACGCATCGCCTGAACTACGAGGCGCGCGGATCATACATCGGCGTATTCCTGCCTGAAGAGAAAATCATCAGCGTTACGCATAACGGATTCTATCGTCTCACCGGAATTGAAACAACGGTGCACTTCGATGAAGACATTATCCTGATGGAGAAGTTCAATGCGGAAGCGACCACCACTTGCCTGTATTTTGACGGCGACTCAGGACAGTATTTCGTGAAGCGTTTCATTTTCGAGCCCACGGATAAGATCACGAAGTTCATCACGGAGAATTCCGATTCTTACATTGAGGCAGTTTCCAATCACCACAGTCAGAAGATTAAAATCAAGTTTGCGAAGGTGAAAGGCGAGGAGCCTAAGCCGGAAAAACTGAATGCTGATGAATTTGTTGAAGTCCGCAACATCAAGGCGAAGGGCAACAAGGTGAGCAATCTCAAGGTGAAGGAAATCGAAATGGAGAATCCGTTTGCGAAGGTTTCTGCAGAAGAACTGGAGATGGAATCGGAGGATATGTCGCCGATGGAGAAGCTGAAGAATGCGAAAGGCGGGAAGAAGGGGAAGGGCGGGAAACCGCAGATGGAACTTTTCTGATGTGCAGACTTCGGCTCCGCTCAGTCTGACAATCGTCTTCGTAGAAGATTCCCGTATGACCGCGGAGACGTGAATCTACTGACCCCGAAGGGGGCAAATATGAATAGCGAGCGCAGTGAGCGGAAAAGCGCGACCCCGAAGGGGTCGAATATGAATAGCGAACGTGAGTGAGCGTCCCCCCCAACCCTGAAGGGGTTGAATGTTTAAATCGCCATGGGAAAAACCGCAATCGTCTTCGGTGCATCAGGACTAATCGGATCACAACTCCTGCCTTTATTATTCGCCGACGATCAGTACGATCTCGTTCTGGTATTCACCCGCAAATCGCTGGGAATAGTTGCATCCAAACTCGAAGAAATCATCACCGACTTCAAAGACCTCGATGAGCTCCGCAAGCAGGTAAAAGGCGATGTGGTGTTTTGCTGTCTCGGAACTACAATCAAAACAGCCGGATCAGAGAAAGCGTTTCGTCGCGTCGATTTTGAACTCGTACGCTGGGCGGCTGTGGCTGCATCCGAAAACAAAGTGAAGCGTTTCCTGGTGGTTTCTTCGATGGGAGCTGATGCCGATTCCAAAAATTTCTACCTCCGTACGAAAGGTGAAATGGAACTCGCGGTTTCAGCGCTCAATTTTGAGAAGTGTGTGATCCTGCGTCCTTCCATGCTGCTTGGTCCGCGCAAAGAAACGCGGGTAGGAGAGAGGATCGGCCAGGGCTTCATGGTCGTGTTCGGCATTTTCATTCCTGCGAAATACAAGGCGATACAAGCCGCGACTGTTGCTAAAGCGATGGTGATCTCAGCTGCGGATGATAACCCGGGCGGAATCATGATGAATGATCAGATCAGGAGATTCAGGTAGGCTGCTGTTGTGATGGCCGCCATTCGTCAGGTTCATGGCAAGCGCCGCCGCGAAGCACGCATAAAAAAACGCAGAGATATGCGCTCTGCGTTTTTTTATGAAATAAAGACCACGAAAAAACGCTACTCTTTTACCAGTTTTTTCTGAACGGATTTTCCTTCGATGAGCATGCGCAGAAAATAAATTCCGGCGGGTTGGGTTTGCAGGTCGAGTGTGTACGTGGAGGAGCCGGGCGAGCAGGAAAATACTTTTTGTCCCGTCGCATTATAAATTTCCACCGTCGTGATTTTCGCTTGCGGATTTTCGCTGCTCAATTGAAAAATGCCGTTGCCGGGATTGGGATAGACGGACACGGTATTTTGCAGGCTGTTTTCGCTGACGCCGTTGAGGGATTGTTGATGCAGCTTGTGTACGAAGAGTGAAAGCGGCGTGCCGGCGGTTATATACGCCGTTCCTGCGCCCGGATCGAAATCGGGCGTGCCGGAATAATATCCGTAGGTGAAAATGCTGTAATCACTACCGATCGTGATGGCATCGGCGTAAACGTGATCGTTGCCGGCGACTTGTACTGCCCACTGGAAAATGCCGAGTGAGTCCAGCTTCAGCACGAACATATCGGCGGTAGCAGGAACGGTTCCATAGAGCATGTGCGTGCCCGCGCCCGGATCGAAATCAGCACTGTCCTTGAAATTCCCGGCGAGGTACGGTTCGCCCGCGGGATCGAGCGCGAGGTTGAAATTCTCGCCGCACGCCGTCAGCATGAATTGGACTGCCCATTCGAAACCTCCTTCGGAACCGAGCTTCAGTACGAACTGATCGCCGTTGAAATCCGTGCTCGTCAGATTGTACGTTGCAGCTGACGGATCGAAATCACAGGTTCCCCTGAAAAGACCGCTGACGTAAATGTTCCCTGACGTGTCGGGAATGACGCTCGCGCTGATGTCTGAATTGATGCCGCCCACGCTCCTGGCCCAGGCGAAATTTCCAAGCGGATCGAGTTTAAGGATGAACACATCGCCCGATCCCACGCT
>DATHKF010000739.1:0-4617 GCA_035489505.1 Bacteroidia bacterium
AATAGCAATCAATCGCCGCAGAATAAAGAGTTGCTTGCTCATGAGTTGGTGCATACGGTGCAGCAAGGGAAAAGCACAGAAACTCCGGTTCAGCGGATGGATGATCCTGCCGTTCTTGAGGATCGAAAGAAACTATCAAAGAAAACCCTTTGGGAAATGACCAACGCTTTGGGTCTTGGTTATGAATTGAAGACCCTCCAAACTTTGTTTTTTGGTGAAATGAAGGGACCCGTTCCAGCATGGCGAAATAACATAATCAGGTATTATCTTATTGACCGCGCATGGGAAGCGGATAAGGATCCGGTTCCCAATTGGGTCGAGTATAAGTATGTCATCGATAACGAATCGGATTCAGAAACGCTTGTGGTTTATACTCCAATTCCTGGTTTTGAGGGACGTGAAGCCGCATTTGGTTTTGTGCGATGGGACCTGGGCTTGGGCGAGGGCAAAAGATTCTACCGGTACCAGGGAAATGAAGAAGAGTATAAAGCCGCGAATGACCTTACTACTGTAAAAAAACATAATGCGGAAAATAGGAACGAAATTATGGGCACTACCACAAAAGTGGAAATGCTTTTTAACGATGATTATGTTCCCCTGGAAGCTAAGACTGCAATTCAGACTGCCTATGATATGGTTAGCGAATTTCAGAAGAACGATTATATTCCAAATGTAGGCGTACCAAATAAACCTGCATTATTTTCACATAAACCTTATGCCAACCTTTCGGAACTGATGCAGGCATCAACCGATTCCTTTACAATGAGTAAGGAGTATAAAACGACCAAACCTTCGCGACGGGGTAAGTTTTATACGATTGACAAGACGAAAGCGAAGAATGGTGTGGTTAGCGTCAAACCCGGTACGTTGGAAGGTTACAGGCCGGCAACCTCTTCAGAAATTAAGACGTACCAAAATACGCCATATAGTCCTACTGATCTGAATACAATATTCAGCGACCGGACGACTCTAGGTTTTGCGAAAACCAAATTTATAGACGGCACGGATTACTCGCCTGAAGAACTCACTGAAGAAGGAATCGGTTCAAACATGCTGATCAGGCATTTCAGCACCTTCAAGGAAAAACTCGCTAAAGCCGTATTTTTTATTGAGACTTATGGAGATCTAAGTGATACTGGCAAACAAAAAGCTGCCGAAGCTGCTGCAAGTTTTGTTCACACCATCATATTTGCGTACAAGTATCCTGAAGATACGGTGGATTTCTCTTCTGGTGAGGCGTTGCTCAACGAGGCCTTCGGTCAACTATACTCTACCATTTATGCAGCTGGTGGTTTATTTGATAAGCGCGTCGAGTTTGCCAAAACCGCGCTTGTTGATCTAAAATCTAATCCGCACATCAGTTTTTATTCCAATATTTTCAAATATATCGACGAAGCAATTGCTTCAAAAAAACCAAGCGCACCGTCTTCACAAGCACCAACCAATAATCCGCTTGGACCGGTAGATGTTGAACCATTGGCGAAGATTGAAACCGCCTTGGGTATGATGGACGTCCTAACGCAGGTAGGAATGTTCGGCTCTTTAAATGATGCCAGAATAAGTACTCCAAATGCATCAAAATATGAAGATCAATTTAGCACCATTGTCCGGGAAATGGACCGTATGCTTGGCTATGGTGGTGAAGGTGATGGTTCGGAGCTACAGTCGCTCATTTCCCGAGGGCGTGGTCTGATTACCGAGCCGGCGTACGGAAAAGGACTTGAGATCGATCTTTTCCTTGATAATCTCGAAAAAGAAATGGAGCGCGATCAGTTGATAATGGTTGCGATTGCTGCTACTGTAGTCTCGTTTTGGGCGGGGGGAATACTCGGAGAATTGGTTGCGGGGCTGGTTGGTGGCGTTTTGTACGGAACGGGTATTGGACTGGCATGTTCTGTTTTGATTGGTGAAGCCGCTGGTGTATTGGTTGCGGCGTATGCGGCAACTGCAATTCAGCATGCCATCATGGAAAAAGTAACGGGGCAGGATATGAGCGGTGATTTCGAAAAGGATTTCTGGTTTAACGTGTTCTTCTTCGGCGTGGCTAAAATCATTCAGGTGGTTCGCCTTTTGAGGTCCGCTGTTCCTGCAACAGCAACACCGATCGGTAAGGGAATATGGAGAGGTGTAAATGCTGAAGGCGCTACAGTTTACTATGTGGAGAAGGGATTAGTTGCCGAAACTAATGTAGTTAAAGCCACGGGTGGTGTAGGTGAAAATCTGTTGGCGCCATACAAGAATGTTCGTGCAGCTTTACCGGAAGTACAGAATACGCTTAAGGCCGGAGGGCAAGATCCTCACTTGATTGAAAACGCTTTACGGAGGTCGAACAAATCTACGCTAGAGTACTTTGAGCAAAACCCGACTAAACTTACGGAAGCGGCAGGTAAATTAGCGGGGGAAATACCTGGGCTGAATTCCCTTGCTCCTGTGCTTCGGCTGTCGGAAACTACAGCATTTTTGGACGGATTTGTTTCCGGAGGTGGAAGGGTGATGGTGCGAAATATGTCCAACGTCTACAAGGCAACTGCCGAGGAAATAACCGTGGCCGCAGAAAGAATTAATTTGCACCGGCAACAGCCCGGCAACAAAGCGGGTAATTACGGGTATCTCGAAGGAGAAGCAGGAGGGGTGAAGCGGAATGGAGAAATGGTGGGAAGTGGTCCTGCCGACAATATTCCTGAACTGTTTGATGCGATTCCTGTGAACAAAAAGCAGGTTATTGAAGGTGAGGGAGCTTGGTTACGGAATACGGATTCGGAATACAAATTGTTGAATCGTCTCGCGAACGATATGGGTGGGCAAAAAGGAATGAAATATCCTGAGATCACCGGAGAAATTAAACTGATTTCTGAGCGCAAGTACTGTCCATCGTGCCAGGGAGTGATTCAGCAGTTCAATACCATGTATCCCAAAGTAAGAATTATATTAATTGACGGAATAAAGTAATTTTAGATCATGGAAAATATCATCGAAATTCCAACCGGAAATGCTGACGCACTTGAGTCGGTGATGAATGACTTTAATCAACGATACAAAACCGATTTCAAAATCCGGGAGATCGAAGATCGCGACGGAGTAATTTTTGTGGTCGTTGATCAGGGCAGCGCGGATAGTAGCAATGTATTCATGTTTGGCCTTTTTTATGGAATGTGGTTGGAGGACAAAAGGGCGAAAAAGGAAATAGACTATTAACGTGACTAAAAGGTAACTTCTGAACTACATCTCCTAATACCGTTGCTCATATAAATGGTATGCAAGTCAGAATATTATTTTTATGATGGATCCTTTAAACGTTCTTAAAAGTCTCCTTGGCGAGTTCTTCAAATATAATTTGTATGCGGATGCAATCGTTCTGTTGCGACGCGCAGTTAAGGACAACCCGTACTATCAACACAATTGGGAGAATGTAAAACAGTTAATCGCTGACCGAGATCTGGAACCAAGGTTACCTTTGCAATTGATGGATGTTTCTGCAAATCTTCCATTGGATGAAAACAGCGACGAGGAGGCGTATCGCTGGCTCCAGCTCATGGTGAAGAATGTAGAAAATGAGAACAATGAAATAGTAGTTTATTGAAGCCCCATTAATGTTGGTGGCAATGCTTGTATTTGCCAGGAACCAGAAAATCTTTGATCGTTAAAGCGTCGTTTGCTGCGCCTGATACTGCTGCGCGTACTGTTGCGTCTGAAACGCGAGCCATTCAGTGTACCGCTGCTGCAGATCACTTTCCAGTTCCGCAGTACGCCGGATCATACGCCAGCACAGGTACGCGGAAAGGAACATCGCCGAATCGGAAATTACATCGAGCAGAATAATTGAAGAATCATAAACGGTAGACACGTTTCCATGAAGAATCATCTGCACCTGTATGCTGGAAACAATGTTTCCGGTGAGCCAGAACGTCCACCACCAGCCCACGTATCCATCCGTTTGGGATTCGTAATGCTCGTTGGTTTTACGCAGGCAGTTTTGTGTCTCCGTCCATACCGCATTCATCACCCTATACGGGTAATGCCAGTTGATGATGGGTATAAACCAACCGCCGGCCGCCCATCCTTCGCTGAACGGAAGTCCACGCGCCTGGCAAATGTGCAGGTTGTTGTACGCACGCCGGAACCACATGATGAAAAACACGGCTGTTACGATGAGTAAAATGGTTTGAGCCCCTTCAAGAACCGTTTCACCGATGGTGAAATATTCGAGGTTGTCGAAATACATTTCTTCGGAGAAGAATTTCAGGAGGCTTTTCAGGGTAAAGACTGCGAACAGTCCCATGGAAACCATCATTAACGCCGCAGCATTTCTCGCGCGGACAGCGTTGTCGGGTAGGGGTTTTGCGTACATAAATCGGGTCAGCGGATAAAGCGGAAAGATACGGAATTGGGAGATTATGGAAATGGGTATTGGGGGATTGGGAATTCGGGCTAAGCCGCCGAACACGGGTCGGACGCAACAATTTTCAATCGAAGACGCGTCAGCACGCAACCCCCAAATCCCTTAATCCCCCAATTCCTCATTTCCCTCTCCCCACATATTAACACCCGTTGAAAACAATTCAGATTTACCCTCTAATGAATCCGTAACTTCGCGTGATTTTATCTGCACTTATGCCA
>DATHKF010000740.1:0-3949 GCA_035489505.1 Bacteroidia bacterium
CGATCATTTGCTGTTTCGATCCGCCGCGGCGGATCGCATGTCCCTTGAACGAAGTGAAAGGGGCATTTTTAAATTCCTTGCTGCGCAGGCGAAAAAAATCAGAGACGTTTGACGAACTTATTCTTCGGCGCTACAATCCGCAGTATTTCCGTCCAGTAAATAATTCCGTAAAACGCATATTGCGGCGAATTGAATTTCTCCGGTATCGCGGGATTGTCCTTCACCATCCAGCGAACCCCGACATCCGAACCAACACCCAACCAGCGAAAGATCCGGAACGAGACACTGAAACCGGTTTCGTACACAATGATCATCTTCTTATTCGTGAAAACTTTCTCTTCGTTTTCCTCGTGTACATACCGCGATCGCCCGATGCCCAGTTGAAACGGAATCACGCTGAATTTCCACCGGCCTTTGCGGTAAAACACATAACGCGCATACCACGACCAGTAATCCATGCGCAGCTCTCCGGTTGCTGAATCCGATTCTCCCGTTGTATTTGTAAAATAGATCGAACGTGTAAGATCGTCATCGAGACGATTGTACCCGATTCCCAACTGGATCAGCTCACCGAACTCCGCCGCAACTTTTATTCCCCAGATATGCGCACGCCGGTTACTGATGAAAGAATTTCGCGAATCGAATCCACCACCCAGCGAAATGCGGCCGTGTAAACTGTTGTAAATGGAATCGTGGGTGGATGTTTGTGCCGCAAGATCAGCACTCATCAGGATCAACACTACGCACACACTACGGGTCATCGCGAGGAATGAAGCGATCCCCACTTTGAAGATGGGATTGCTTCGTTCGCAATGACACGTAATCTGTGTGGAAAACTCTTTGCTCATCTCCGTGTGTACACAATAAAAAAGGGCCGCATTGCGCAGCCCTTTTTCAGAATCATTAGTGGTGACTTCCTCCGTCTTCTTCGCCCGGGCGAAGCGGAACGGTTTGTGGAATAAAATCTGCTTCCTCACCCGGCTTGCTGTAATCGTATGGCCAGCGGTGAACTTCAGGAAGAGCGCCAGGCCAGTTGCCGTGCGTATTTTTCATTGGCGTAGTCCACTCAAGTGTATTTGAATTGTAAGGATTCTGACTTGATTTCGGTCCGCGGAACATGCTGTAGAAGAAGTTGAACAGGAAGATGAGCTGTGCACACGCTCCGAGAATTGCGAAGCACGTGATGAGCACGTTGATATCCTGCAGGTGATCAAACATCGGGAATTCAACGTTCGTGTAGTAACGACGCGGAACGCCTGCAAGACCAATGAAGTGCATCGGGAAGAATACACCATAAGCTGAAATGAATGTCAGCCAGAAATGGAGATATCCCAGGTTCTTGTTCATGTGTCGCAGGTAAAGTTTCGGGAACCAGTGATAAACACCGGCAAGCATTCCGAGTATCGCAGACACACCCATTACAATGTGGAAGTGGGCCACAACGAAATACGTATCGTGTACGTTGATGTCCAGCGCAGAATCGGCGAGAATGATTCCTGTTACACCACCTGTGATGAACGTAGACACGAGCGCAATCGCAAAGAGCATTCCCGGTGTGAACTGGATGTTTCCTTTCCAGAGCGTGGTGATGTAGTTGAACGCTTTTACCGCAGAAGGAATCGCGATAAGAAGCGTCGTGAACACAAAGACGGAGCCAAGGAACGGATTCATTCCCGTTATGTACATGTGGTGACCCCACACGATGAACGAAAGGAAGCCGATAGCCAGGATGGAAGTAACCATCGCACGGTAACCGAAGATCGGTTTGCGTGAGTTAACCGAAATGATTTCTGAAGTGATACCGAGTGCAGGAAGAATGATGATGTATACTTCCGGGTGACCGAGGAACCAGAATAAGTGTTCGAAGAGAATCGGGCTTCCGCCGGTTTGCGATAAAGCTTCGCCGCCGATGTAAATATCGGAGAGGTAGAAACTTGTTCCGAAGCTGCGGTCGAAAATCAGGAGGAGCGCGCAGGAGAAAAGCACCGGGAATGAAAGTACACCGAGAATTGCCGTAACGAAGAACGCCCAGATGGTCAATGGCAGGCGTGTCATCTTCATTCCTTTGCAACGCATGTTGATGATGGTGATGATGTAATTCAAACCACCCAACAGCGCGGAGACAATGAAGAACGACATGGACACAAGCCAGAGCGTCATTCCAAGACCGGAGCCCGGCATTGCTTTTTCAAGAGCTGATAGCGGTGGGTAAACTGTCCAACCACCGGATGCAGCGCCGTCTTCAATAAACAATGAGATCAACATGGTAGCGCTCGACAGGAAGAAGAACCAGTACGACAACATGTTCAGGAATCCTGAAGCCATATCGCGTGCACCAATCTGGTAAGGGATCAACAGGTTACTGAATGTTCCGGAAAGTCCGCCGGTCAATACCATGAAGACCATGATTGTTCCGTGGATGGTTACAAGCGACATGTAGGCGTTCGGATCAAGTACTCCGTCCGGGCCCCACTTGTCTCCCATCACCATGTTGATGAAAGCAAACTTCTCTCCCGGCCATGCGAGCTGGAGACGGAACACTACAGACATGATCATGGCAATTACGGCCATGATTACTGCCGTCACAAGGAATTGACGGGAGATCGTTTTGTGATCCATGCTGAAGATATACTTCGACACGAACGATTCATGATGCTCATGATCGTCGTGATCCCCATGATGCACATGTGCATCGTGCTCCAGGGAGTGTGCGTGAAGGTCGCCGTGTGCGTGCATTTCAGCTGCCATATCTTTTTCTTTTTTATTGTTGCCTGCACTGCCGATTAAAAAACAGCGCAGAATAATTTTTGTTTCTATTTACCTGCGTCTGCAAACGGCGTCTTGTACTCCGTCTTAGCCTTCTCACCGGAGAACGTGACGTGACGTGTTATAAATTCGTCGTACTGTTTCGGTGTTCCAACCACAATTTTCAACTGCATGTTGTAGTGCGATGTTCCGCAAATCTTATTGCAAAGCAACACGTAATCAAATTCAGGATTGCCCGTGATCTCGCGCATCTGCTCCGTAGTCTTCGTTGGTTTGAAGTGGAAGAATGTTTCCATACCCGGAACGCAGTTCATTTGTGCGCGGAAGTGCGGGAAATAAGCACTGTGCAAAACGTCCTGTGCACGGAAACGGAAATTGACTTCCTCACCTACCGGGAGGTATAATGTGTCTGTAATGATCACATCGTCAGCTGCAGTTCCGTCTGTTGAGTCAATACCAAGTACGTTGGCATCAAAGATCAATTTGTAATTCGCAGTGCCGAGTTTATTGTCTACCCCCGAGTATCGTGCGCTCCAGCTGAATTGTTTGGCATACAGCTCAACGATACGAACGCTCTTGTCTGCAGGAGCGAGTGTGGTGTTCCACAAACGGATTCCCAGGAAGATGATCACAAAGAGTACAACAGCTGGAACGCCTGTCCACAACATTTCCAGTTTGTTGTTGTGCGGGTAGTACGTTGCGCGCTGACCATCGCGGCCGTAATATTTCCACGCCATCACAAACAAAACTGTATTTGTAAGGAGGAAAATAATCCAAACGATGAGCATGTTGAAATCCCACAGCCAATCGATTTCTTTTCCGTGCTCCGATGCAGCTTCAGGAAGCAGCAGGTCTTTGTATGCAAGCAATTGCCAGATACTGAACACCCACATGCAGATCATGAAGATGAGCCAGAATCGCCCGTTCATCCGGTTATCGCGCTCAGTGACTTTGTTGGGATCAACGCCTTTCAACTTCGCGGATAGTTCCACAACGCGGATCAGCTGCCAGAGAGCGGCTGCCGCAAGTATCAGGATCACGTAGATTATGAAATTCATATTGTCTGTATTGTTGGTCGGGTACTAATTAATTTCTTTTACAAGCTGCGTCTAAGCGCTATTGGTGGTGATGAATTCCTTCTGATAACAACGCGTGGTTCTTCGCCAGGATTGGTGCTTTTGAC
>DATHKF010000741.1:0-3153 GCA_035489505.1 Bacteroidia bacterium
TCAAGCGCGCAACGAAAGCTTCTTTCTTACGTCTCGAGATCTCAATCCGCGTACCATCCGACATCACAGCGTAACCGCCATCTGTTTTCAGGTAACGTACCACGTGATTCATATTGATCAGGTGGTGATGGTGCACGCGAATGAAATCTTCGGGCGGCAAAAGATCTTCGTAATGTTTCAACGAAGCGGAAACGAGGAGCTTCCTTTTGTTCTCCATGAAAAACGTGGTGTAACTTCCGTCGGCTTCGCAGCGGATAATTTCTTTCACGTTTACAATTTCATACGCGTTACCGGTAGGAAGTGTGATCTTGGAATATTGCTCAGAAGGTTTTTTGAAGTTGGACAAGAGAAAACGCAGGTTCTCTAAACTCGCGTCGCTTGGTTTTTTCTCTTTGAGTTTGTCGCAGGCCACTTTGAGTTCATCACCGTCAATTGGTTTCAGGAGATAATCAATGGCGCTGAACTTGATCGCTTTCAATGCATGTGCATCCGAAGCGGTGGTGAATATCACGTCGTAATTGGCGTTGCCCACGCGTTCAAGCAGGTCGAAACCACTTCCGTCGGCCATTTCAATGTCGAGGAAAATCAGGTTTGGCGATTCCTTTTTAATGAGTTCAACGCCCGATGCAACGGAGTCTGCCATTCCGACAATGTTAATCTCTGGACAATTTGACTTCACAAGAGAAAGAAGCACTTCCATGCTCTTTTTCTCGTCTTCAATAATAACTGCGTTGATCATATAGGCGTTTCTGGTCAGCCAAATTAGGAAACAGGTATGAATATATCAACTTGGGTTCCTGTTGCCGCTCCTTCTGCGTCTTTCAGGTCGGTAATGGTCATGCTCAGGTGCGAGCCCTGGAGGTTGTTGATGAGCTCCAGGCGATCGGAGGTAATTTTCATTCCCAGCGACTTGTGGTCCTTGCGGCCAGAGAGTTGACGCATTTCACGGGCTTGCTCGCGACCGATTCCGTTGTCTTTGATGCGGCAAAGGAGGTTGTGGCCCTGCATGCGCAGGATGATCTCCAGTTTGCCTCCTTCACCACGCGGTGTTAGTCCATGCAGGATGGCGTTTTCCACGTAAGGCTGAAGAAGCATGGCTGGTATTTCGATGTAATCGGCATCAATGTCGGCAGAGATGTCTACACTCCAGTCGAACTTGTTGTCGAAACGCATGGCTTCGAGTTCCATGTAGAGCTGGAGATATTCCATTTCCTCGCGAACGGTGATCAGCGATTTTTCCGAATTGTTGAGGATCACCCGCATGAGGCGCGCAAATTTGTTCAGGTATTTTCCGGCATCGTTCGTTTTATTCGTGAGAATAAAGTGCTGAATGGAATTGAGCGAATTAAATACGAAGTGCGGGTTCATCTGCGCACGCAGCGCTTTCAATTCGTTTCCGGCCAGCGCCACACGCATTTCGGCTTCACGGCGTTCACGTTTCTTGATCTGCCTGATGCGCGCAAAGATGGTAACGACGAGGATCGCAACGGCACCGAGCGAAATGAGCAACCAGAACCACGATTTTTTCCAGAACGGCGTAGCAATCGTAAACGAGAATGTGGCGGGCTCTTCGTTCCACAATCCTTCGTTGTTGCAACTGATCACTTTGAATGTGTACGTGCCTGAAGGAACATTGGAATACCGTGCAATGCGTTCTTTGGTAGGCGGCGAATAATCGGCATCAAATCCTTCGAGCATGTACCGGTATTTCACTTTGGCCGGGTTGGTCATGCAAATGCCGACATATTCAAACGAAATACTGTTCTCGTCGTAATTCAGTAGCGCGTTATCGGGAAGCAACGTGTCTTTATACGCGAGGTACGTGTTCGTAATATTGGTTTTCGTGTAATACGGGTTTGAACGATATTCCCCTGGGTTGTATTTCACAAGGCCATTCACTGTGCCAAACCAGATGGAGCCGTCTTCTTCTTCATAAATTCCGTTCGTGTTGCACTCAACGCCTGTAAAGCCTTCTTCTTTGCCAAAGGTGTAAATGAATTTTCGCTTCTCTTTGTTATACAGGTTAACATCGAATTTATTTACACCCTGGTTGGTCCCGATCCACAGGTTATCTTTTTTCCGGTCGATGGCCATGGCATAAACCAGGTCGGAGTTCAGGCCGTGTTGCTCGCGGATACTGTCGGTGGTGGTTCCGTTGTAAATGAACACGCCGTCGAGCGAAGCGTAATAAAGATTGCCTGAACGGTCTTCGCAGATACTGAAATACGAATCACCGGAAAAACCAAGCTCGCGATCCATTCGCCGGAAACTGCCGTTCTCGAAGAGGAATAGCCCTCCGAGATATGATCCGATCCAGAACTTGCCTTTGCTGTCGACAAACATGGACCATACATCCGGTTTTGGACCGTCGCTGTTGATGTGGTACGGCGTAAACTTCCAGTCTTCAACTTTCGTGATCCCGTTGTTTCCTCCAAGCCAGAGTACACCCTGGGGATCACGGTAAATTACGTTTACGCTGTCGTTGTTCAGTCCGTCTTCTGTTGTGTACACCTTCGCTATTTTCCCATTGACAAAATGCACGAGTCCATTTGTTGTTCCTACCAATACGCTTCCATCATCCAGCGCGAACACGGCATTGGTTTTGTCGGAAGGCATTCCGTCTTTTTTACTGAACTGGCTAAAGGTTTCTCCATCGTAGCGGAACACGCCTTTCTCATCGGAACAGAACCACATCTTGTTCCCGGTGTCTTTTGTAATTCCAAAAATGAAACTTCCAATGAGTCCATCGCGCGCACCATAACTCACGAAACCTCTTCCGCGGAAGCGGTACAAACCGGAAGCTGTTCCGATCCACACACTGTTTTCGTAATCGTTGTACACGCTGAGGACTTTCTCCGCGTTTACATCGTCGGAAAGACGGATGTGCTCGAACCGGCTTCCGTCGAATGAGTACAAGCCGTTCTGCGCGCCGATCCACAACACTCCGCTGATGTCTGTGACCATCGCATTGATGAGCGGAATATCTGTTCCGTCGGGAGGAATAAACTGTTTGAACAGTCCGTTCTCGAGGATGAACAGTCCATCATTCGTACCGGCCACAATCCGTCCGTTTTTGTCTTTGTTGATTGCGCGGATATCGTTTTCGTAAAATACAGGAAAGCGCTGCGGTGTAAATTTTCCGTTCGATAATTC
>DATHKF010000742.1:0-2636 GCA_035489505.1 Bacteroidia bacterium
CGGATTGAAAGTGGTTGTTCCGGCAAATCCATACGATGCAAAAGGACTTTTGAAATCGGCCATCCGCGATAACGATCCCGTGATTTTTATGGAATCGGAAGTGATGTATGGCGACAAAGGCGAAGTTCCTGAAAGCGAATATCTCCTTCCGATTGGCGTTGCCGAAGTAAAACGTGAAGGAACCGATGTAACAATTGTTTCATTCGGAAAAATCCTGAAAGTGGCACTCGCTGCTGCGGCCGAACTCGAAAAAGAAGGTATCCAGGCTGAAGTTATTGACCTGCGCACCGTTCGCCCGATCGATTACGCAACCGTGATCAACTCGGTGAAGAAAACCAATCGCCTCGTCATCGTTGAAGAAGCATGGCCACTCGCCAGTATCTCAACCGACATTACGTTTCACGTACAGAAAAATGCGTTCGATTATCTCGACGCTCCAATCCGTCGCGTGATCAATGCCGACGTACCGCTGCCGTATGCAGCAACACTTATTGAAGTGGCTTTGCCGAACCTGGAAAAAACAATCAGGGCTGTGAAGGAAGTGATGTACGTGGCTTAACCACAATATCCGGTAGTGTCTCACTTTGCTTTTTGACACGGTCCCGATAGCAATCGGGAGCGCATTTTTACGGCATTTCTTATTCTAAGCCCAGGCGCTCACGGCGAGATAACGGCAACGCGCGCCGTGAGCGCCTGGGCTTAGAACGGGTTTCGTGCTTCTTTTAGCGTCGTGTCGCCGCGTCAAAATATCAAATGCTCAAACTGAGACACTACCCAATATCCGCAGACATTTGTTTCAACCGGTTAAAAAGTTCACCTGGTTTTCCGTGCTGTTCAGGTAATGTAGTTTCCCGCGCAAAAACCTGCTCCGGAAATTTAGCGTGAGTTCCTGCGCGTTCCTGCATACCAGCCAGGGTAACGTCATCAAACCGGACCTGCGAAATTTCTGCGACACGTTTAACCATCTCCATCACTCCGTCGTGGTAATTGATCGGGTACGCCCGGCTATCAGATTCAAGTATGCGGAGATATTCTTCGAAATAACGTTCAAGGACACGCCCGAGATAAGCAGCCTGCATCATGTCCTGTACCGTTTCAGGATCAAATCCGAAAAGTTCCGGTTCAATAACGCCGGGCACGGCATGCATGCCTTTGAGTTTATCCTGCGAACGCATCACCTCTGCAGGTGAACGGTAAAGAAGCACAACCGGTACGTGCGGGTACATCTGCCGGATCAGGTCGAAGAACATGATGTGCCAGCTGTCCGTTTTAATGAACAGAAATTTTTGTTTTCCATTCACATTACGGCCGAGCAAATGCAATGCCGCGCGGAAAAATTTTTGCCGCAACGCAATTCCTGCATCATCTTTTGGAAAAGGAAAACGCAAAACCTGGTCGAGAAAAGGAACCTCTGAAAGTACGATACAACGCTCATCGCGACTGAGCAATTGCGAAAGCAATGTAGACCCGCACCGTGAAATGTGAAAAATAAATGCAGAGGGTTCAACAGCATCGGCCTGTTTCGCGAGTTTCAGAAATTCATCCACGCTACAAACTGCTTCTCTCCTGTTTTGGTTGGGCTCAAAGTGCAAACGTGCGGAAACTGTATCGGTGAAAAAAGGTTCTGTGAACGCCTCTGTTCCAAGATACACCCAACGCACCCGGTTACCCTCAAGTAATTTTTCAGGAAACCATCCATCCGGAATTGTTGTGAAATCAGGACGGCTGTTCATTATTTCCTCCTGCGATTTCACGGGCGAGATCAAGACTTCTTTGTGAATTCATCCGCAACAATTCCTCCATGATCCGGTTTTTGGTTTCCTCATCCGGCTCGCGGAATTTCCGGTCTGCTTCGAGGTCATAACCGGCTTCGGCAAAAAGTTTGTCGGTCCATTCATTCCGGATGCAATCGATCACAAGATGAACACGGTCAATGCTGCTGTTGTTGGTTACGCTGTGCGGTAAATCAAAATTGGCATACCAGCATTCTCCGCCATTCATATCAAGACGCTCTCCGCCCACCATAAAATCAATCAACGAATTTGTCTGTATCGGAATGTGCAGGCGAAATGAATCGTACTCATACGCCAGCTTCCGGTCGCGGTGTTCTTTGATTACACTTCCGGGCGCAAGCCGCAGCAACCTCACCGATTCCTTTTCACACTGCAGCGACGAAATAATCTCATTGAAATACGCACACTTTTCCATGAGCGGTGTCGGAACAAATACACCATTGCCTGCTGTACTTATATCGTTCGTTTTTCCACTGACGGAATACAACGAAATGCTGTTCCAGTCACCCGAATAATCCTGTGTATTGAAATGCGCCTTCCAGTCTTCCGAAAGACAGCATTCGAGGTCGCGCATCAGCCGTTCGGAACTGAAAACAAAAGGCAGTAACAATGCGCGGCACGGTGTCTGATTTTTTTCCTTTTGCATCCCGCAATATATAGAGGATCTGTTCATTCCCTGAACAGATCAGTTCCGGAACATCAATTATTCACGCGGCATTCATTTTTCTTATGAAAACCGACAAGTTTTTATTTATAGCCAAAAAATGGCATGGAACACGATTGTTATTATTGTTTTGCTACTTTGGTACCGAATCTTTCACACCATTTATTAACTTATTTAAA
>DATHKF010000743.1:0-13642 GCA_035489505.1 Bacteroidia bacterium
GGTGCAACCGGACCGGGACTGAATCCCGGAATGTTTGTGCTAAGTCCCACGCCTGGAGCCACAGCTGGTTTTACGGAAACGAATTTTAAAATCCTTGCACCTACACGCTCCGGATCATTTGAAGTACGTACCGCAAACGTAAGCCCCACTTCGTTGCCGGGTGTTGGATTGTCTCCTGCAAGCAATGAAATATTTGTGGTGGGCGGAAACGAACCGACTGGCGGCGATGCAACCCGGTTGGTGACGGCGTATTCTACCAATGGCGATTCGTGGCGTGGCGTACCCAGCCTGAACACACCCCGCATGGCTTCCGCTGTTGTTACATATAACAACTACGTATACGCGTTCGGTGGACGTAATTCCGCCGGGGTATTGAGTACCTGGGAAGGTTTTACGATCGGAGGAAGTGCCTGGGCACAATCGAACATGCCATGGGGCATTTTCGGTGCCTGCGCAGCAGTGGTGGGTGAGTGGGCGTATGTCCTGGGAGGCTCCAGTGTTGGAGTGACCAATCTGAACTTCCGCATGAACCTTTCAAATGGAACGTGGCAACGGAGAGCTGCCGCTCCGCAGTCATTTTCTTTTGCGCAGGCTGTTACTATCGGAACTGCGATCTACGTGATTGGTGGACTGAACCCGAATGGCCCGGCACCGATGATGGCATACGATACCAATTCCGATACCTGGTTCATTCCTCCGCAAAGCGGCCCGGTAGACCTCATCGCAGCCGGCGTTACAGCATACAATGGAATCATTTACGTCATGGGCGGACTCGAGTGGAGTCCCCTGAGCAGCATACCGGTTACTACCTCGGTGGTGCGGGCATACAATCCCATGTTGAATGTGTGGTCGCAGTTCCCAACGCGATTAAGCATGCCGCGTGCGGCGCTCGGCGCAGTGTGTGCGGCAAATGGAACGCTGTATGCAGTGGGCGGCATGAGCGCATTGGCATCGCTTCCGAATTCATCGAGGATCATGCCGCAAGTCGCTGCCAACGGAGTGCTGCCCCAACTCTATCCAACGATAGACCGGTGCAGCATACCGGACTCCACGTTCTACGTCCTTCGTAAATCAGAGACCGCACCGCTATGATCCGATTTCAGCAATGGCAGTCTTCTTTCCTGTACACCGCAAATACTTCTGCAGGTACAGGATTTCTTGGATTTTACCTGGCGGAAGCCGCGGTAACCGAACCTGCGCTGGATATCAACAGCGTGTGGAGCGATGAAAATCAGAAAGGATACCTGATCTATCTTCAGCCTGCACCTGCCGATCTTTCAAAACTTGCTGTTGCTATTGAAAACTACCGCAAGGTGCCGGGTAACCAATTGCCTGATCCGCGGCACACCAGCATTGCGTGGATCAGTTACAACGAAGGAACGGGAACACTGACTTCACTCAGCGTTATTCAGCTCACCGGAACAGCAGAAGAGGTAACCGTTTCACAAGACCTGATGATCATGCTTGGTCAATACGGAATCCCTTTCAAAACCGGGGAACGTGTGATTACGCAGTTCACAGCAAGCGGCGACGGCGACCGCATTATTTTTCAGTATCCGGCGTGGGAAGACACACCGCCTCCTGTTGCTGCACACCAGCGTTTTCTTCCGCTGGGTGGAACGAATGGCGGAACGATCCAATGCGAGACGGCGATTGGTGATTGCGGCGATGACAAAGAAACAGGATGGAATGTCGGGCTGAAATATTTTTACCCGCTGGGTGATCAGCTTGCGCAATTGTTTTACCCGGTGTTCACGCTCGAAAACGGAGATCATCTTCTTTTCGATCTGCAATGGGATCCTTTGCTTCCGCTCGATGCGTCGCGTACGTCGTTACGATTTAAAGGCGGACGTTTCCGTCTCATCCAGGAAAGTGAAAATCAATTCCGCATCGAAATGCCGGAACAACACACCTGGTTGCCCAGCAATTTCCGCACGATATACGGTCACCCGGTTTTTCTCATTCCGGATGTTTCATCGCAGTACGCACCCACACTCGTGTTCCAGCCTTTGCCGGGAGCGAACGGTTCATCATCCGGATTTTATCTTGTTCCTGCGGGGGATTTTGTCCTCGCCACCAAAGGCGCGATACTTCCTCCGGGATCACACACGCAGGAATTTCTTGCCGGTCTCGCAGGCACAGAATACGTTTCGTTCATTACGCAATCCATAGAAAGCACAGGCGACCGCCTGCGGTTTTTTCCGGGTTCGCCGGCATACGCGCCGATTTTTCCATTGAAAAATTCCATGTTCAACGCGGCACTAGGAGATTGTCCTCCCGGCGATCTCCTTTGCTCCACGTATACAACATCGTGGATCGGATTTATTCCCGGCAACACCGCACAGGTTCCGGTTTATTATTCGCAACCGGAATCAAGTCCGCTGTTTGCACCGAAAACACCAACGCTCAATGGAGATGCGCTGAATATTCTCAACGTGTATCCCGCGCCTGCTGCTTCGTTCCCGAAAGACAGAACGACTCCGTTTCCCGCTGTTCCGTATACAGGTGCGCGCAGAGCCGGAAAAGATCTCGAAAACCTGCGCGCATTCGAAGAGAGTATTCTCAATCCGTTCCGGCGAAAGAGAATTGCGCAGAACGATGATCGTTCATCGCTGCCTGACGTAGAGACTACACCGCAGGTGACCACCACACCGCAGGGATTGCTTGCCACCGTGAACGGATTTAACTGGAGCAAAGTCCTGCTCGCGAGGAATGAGCGGAGTGGAAGAAATCTCCAGTTCACCGGAACTCCTGCAATCTCCCGATTGCTCCAGGATGCTTTACAAAGCAACCAGCTTTTCCTGGTGGTCACACTTTCAGAACCGCTCGGCACTTTTGAAAATGCGATCGACATTGAAGGATGGCCATTCACGATCAACGTTGGTGGCGGCAGTGCGGGCGAGTATTCAAACGTGCTCATCTTTAAATTCTGCACGGGCAGTGTACAATCGCGTGCAGCAGATATTAATACGTGGACCAATGCAAGCGAGTTCAATGAAAATCCTGCGGAGGCTTCCGGTTGGTTGTCGAGTTACATTGCAGATGCCGACACCAGGCGTTCACAGGATCCGCGCTTCCAGCATTTTGTCGACATTGTTTCTTCCGATGCATGGAACGGAATTCTCGCACTGAAAGTAGATATCGGTGTCGATAATTTTCCGGACGACCTGAAAGGATTGCTCGGTGGCATTGACCTTTCGCAGTTCAACGGACATCATTTCGGCATCGAAGTGAATTACGTAAAACCGGTTGGGTCGGAACTCACCGTTCCGAAAAGTTCCCTGTTTGGTCTCATCAGTTATTACGATGCCGCGTATGCGCGTTCGAAGGGAATCATGACCGGGACTCCCGGATTTTCACCTACGCCACTCAACCCGGGAATAGACGGATACAATTTCACGGTGTTGTACCTGCAGGTTGTATTCAGCAATTCGACCATCACCGATTTCAGCAGCCAGATCCGTTTATCCGCGACAAGATGGTTTGGAGAACCTGCTGTGGCAAACGGCACGATTGATCTCACCGGTAGTTACGAACGTCACAACGACGAACCAACGTATTCATTCACCACGCTTCAAAACCAGTTCTACCAGTTTTTCATGCGCAGCCAGGTGATGAATTACGTGCAGATCGTTAAGGCGCGTTTCAATACCAATAAAAAACCGGGTTCCGGCAATACGCAGGATGAGCGACAGGATATCAACAGCACGTTTTCGTTCTGGGGGTATATCAACTTCGTGCAGCTTGATGGATTCGATGCATTTTCATTCGGCGATGCAGTTCCCACACGCGGTTCAGTCAACACCGGATTGTATTTCTACAACCTGGCTGTGCTGATGAATTTTGCGCTGGTGAAATCGTCCGACCGTCCGCCGAAGTATTCGGTCGAGAACCGCAACTTCCGTTTTTCTGAAGAACAGACTTCGTTCGATACGTCGCTCAGCACCGTACACAACAACAGTCTCTACCCGAATTTCCCGCTGACGATCACATCGCTCATCAGCAGCAAAGCGGGCACGCTCGATAATCTTGGTTTTGTACCTGTCGATCTGCCGGCAGCTGCAGCGTTCAACGAGCTGGGTGAAAATTGGTACGCATTGGTGTGTACGCTCAATCTCGGAAGCATGGGTGCGCTCGCATCGCTGGCAGGATTTACGGCGAGGCTCGTCATCGCCTGGAGCGAATCAACGGACGCGCCTGCGGTTACTGTGGGAATCAGTCTTCCCGGAACAGGCGCATCGAAAAGTTTTTCATTCCAGAACGTGCTTACGCTAAGTACGGATGCTTTTGTTTTCGATACAGACACAACAAGCCAGCCGGGGCAAACGATTTACTCGCTTCTCCTGCGCAGCATTGGATTAAGCCTGCTTGGAAAAAGATTTCCACCGGGTGGAACAACAAATGTTATCCTTTATGGTAACCCGCAATCGCCCGGGAAGATCGGGTGGTACGGACAATATTACAACGGGTAGACAATGAAGAAGAAGCAAGATAAAAAAACAGGTACGCCGGAAGTTCTGACACTTTACGATATGTTGCTGCGCCTGGTTGTACAAAGTGATCTTTTGAACGGAGAAGTATTCGCCACGTTCGAGCGACGGTTGCGTTTGTTTTTTGCGGAGGAACGCAACGCAGAGATTCGTTTGTTCTTTGGATTCTCCCGCAACCTGGGTCACCGCGCCACTACGATTGGCATTATGAACCGGCTGATCACTTATTTTCCTGCTGGTTCCAATCGAACGATCCGCCTGATATACGATGTAGATCCGGAAGATGAGGATGGCCCTTCGCGCGTAGTAGCGCGACAGGAATTTGCAAATGCGATGGCGCTGTTGGTTCCCGGATTGACTGCACAGGGAGTACTTGATGCAACTCCGTATGCATTGACGAACCGCGTTACATTGCAATTCAATTGTTTTGATCAGCGTGAGGAAGTTCCTTTCCTTCCTGCGTTGGATACCGATTGTTATTTCGCGGTGACTGGTGGCTACGACGATACGCTCAACATCACAGAAACAATTCGAGTGCAGTGCATTCTCGTGCTTGAACCATACCAGTTCACCAAGTACAATTCGTTGAACACAGTTTATTTCCAGGATACCGCGGCGGCACACGGAATACTATTGGGGCCTAAATACAATCGCGAAGGAACCGAAGTTGTAGATAATCTCGTTGGGTATTATGGATTGACATTTACCCGGCGTGCGTATTACCTCCCGGATCCGGTTGTTTCCGGGGCCGAGTGGCAATTATTCCAGAATGGCGATGCATACCGGTATTCGATCGTTCAGCGACTGATGACACTCAGAGAGGCTGGCTCAATCCAGATCATGCCGTGCTATTATTCGGACGGAAGAATTATGTGCAGCAGCAGGGAGTTGCTCTTTAATATGACCAGCGCATTGTTTGAAATGCAGCGTCTTCGCACCGTGGGACGCGTCCCGAATGTTTGTTCAGTGATTGTTGTTTTGGGTGGTATCGAAGATGCCGATTATGCTGCAGTACTTAATCTCGTTAACGTAGGAATTCCACGGTATCCTCTTCTTTCCGCGCGTGGATACGCGTTGCGCAACGCTTACAGGGATCGTTACAACGCTCTCGGAATAAATGCAACGCCTCAGAATATTACTGATGCTGTTGCAGCGGTTGGTAATTCCGGTATCGTTGTTGTACGGTTGGGAAAAGTGCCTCTGTATATCAACAATTACCTGTTTTCCGTTCTCTCTGCCCTTCCGGCCGTATATGAAGGTGAAGGAAGCGCGAGCATGATCCTCAATTCCGGTAAACCATTTCTGCACCTGATATCCCGGGACCTGAATAATATAGCAGAAGGACCTGACCGGGATGCAGCGATACTCACAAACCAGCTTTACCCGACAATACCATTGAACGCTGAGTCGAGCCCCATTGCCAATCGATGTCACATCGATTCGCTCTCTATGGTAAGCACATTTCAGCAGTGGGAAACCGGCTACGAGCAAGACGTGCTTGCATCTTCTCCCGATGAGATCGTTGGCAATTTCATATACGACTCTTACCGCGCAGGGAGCGACAGGTACAATTACTTCGCAACACTCCGGCCATTTTTCAATTCCCCGCTCCAGGATAAACTAATGCTCGGTATGATCTATACGCTCGGGGAAATCAACGGGCGCGCTGAAGAAACAACCAAGGCTCTTGCTTTGCAAAAAACACCATAAAGCCATTCCGGTATGACGCTCGACGAGCTTTACGATAAGATCAAAGATCTCCGCCCCCTGAACCTGGTTCCGGATGTGCTGGACAGTGGAAATATTTTCGATTATTTCTCGGGTGTCATGCTGGATAAAAAATTCGTGATCGATAATCCGGTTGTCACTCCGAAAAGAAATGATGAAGAAGAACTGATCGAAATTGAAGTAGAGGGGACAAGCAATTCATACGGTGTGGCCAATAATCTTCCGGTGAAACTGAAGTTTAAGACACAGTTGAATGAACTTTATATCGAAGCAACCGGCGGCTTTCAAAATTTAACCCTTGCTGTTCCCGGTGTCAGCTGGTTCAACATCAACACGATTTCCATTGACAATAACGTGTATGATGCCGACGTGCTTTCAAGAGGCGTGATCAAAGGAAAAGTCTCTTTGCTACCCAATGTAACGTTCGCGATAAATTACCCAATGGTTGATTCTACCTGGGTACTCAACGCCACGCTCGATACTCCCCTTGGCCTTTCTGATCTCGTTGCGTTGTGCGCAGGTGCAAACCTCGTGCAGAACCTGCCGCCACCGGTGAGAACTTTCCTCGATCTGAAAGTGACCAACGTGGGAATGAGTTACAATACCAAAACGTCGAAGCTCCAATACATCAGCCTGGCGGTAGAGAGCAAAACACCATGGCAAATTCTTCCGCAGCTCGCGCTGAATAAAATTGGCTTGCAGGGAACAATTGCCATGCCCGGATCTGCTTCTTCGAAAGTTTCTTATTCCGTTACCGGTCATTTCCAGATCGGCGATCCGCTGACAAAGAATGGCCTCATCACCGTTACGGCCAACATGCCGGACCTTCAGATCACCGGCAGGCTTGACCGCGGCAGCGACTTGTACCTGAAAGACCTTCTCGGACTTTTTGTCCCGGGAGTTTCCACAGCCAATTTCGAATCGCGGTTTACTGAGTTCCGGTTTTTCGCTGACCCGAACAACAGTAACTATAATCTCAGCGGAACACTCCTCGCCGGCTGGACCATTGATCTGAAATTTATGCAGGTCACGCTGAAAGAAATTTCCGCGAACCTGCAGTACATGAACAGCAACACCACGGGTGGATTATCGGGCGTGTTTGAATTGTTGCCTGCTGCTACCGAAGACGAAGATCCGATTGTGATGGAGGTGAGCGCTGAGCATCCGAAAGCGGGAGATGGATGGATATTCAGCGGAAGACTTGCCGACGGAAGTTCCATTGATCTCAAAAAAATTCTAGAACGTTTTCTCGGTATTGGAATTCTTCCGGCGAGTGGAAAGATCACTGTCAAAAGCCTGGACGCAACGTTCGAGACCAAGACGGGCGACTACTCGTTTGCCATCAGTATCGACTGGGGAGAACTTTTCGGCAAAGACATTCCGCTGACCATAAGCGACACCACGCTGAACATTTCTTCGAAATCCAGTGTACGCACCGGTTACATTTCCGGCACCGCCGATTTCAAAGGCGTTGCCCTCAAACTGCGCTATGATTTCTCAAACAACCCGGAGCAGGCCGACTTTGTAACGTTTACCATTTTCGATATCGAATTCAAGATCAATACAACCAAACCGGATTATATTCTCACGATTAAACCGAAAGGTAAAACGGTTGGCGATCTTGTTACATTCCTCGTCAATGCAGCTGCACGCCGTTCCGGAATTTCATTGCCTGCACCGTGGGATGTGCTCAATACAATTTCGCTCGACAGCTTCGAGTTCTCAGTCAACTTCACGAAGAAGAAAATCGGGTTTAAGTACGACATCAGTACGAACCTCGGATTCGTGAATATCAAAAGCATCAGTCTCTACTATTCATTCAACAGCGCAGGTGCAGACAAAAAAGTGGAGATCGGTCTCGAAGGATCGTTCCTCGGCCAGGCTATGCCACCACCGTGGGATGTACTCAAATCCGATAGCGCACCGAAAGTTCCCGGGAAAGGAAACGGAAAATTCGATTTGAAATTTCTCGGTGTCGGTCAACTCGTAGGCGTAAACATGCCGTCACCTACGTCGGTGAAAATGGCAGTCGATAATTTATCGGCCGTATTTAAAAATCCACCGAAACCAGGTTCAGGACTTGTGTTCGATCCTTCGGTGAACTGGCTGATAGGAACGCGTTTCGTATTGCTCAACATGATCAGTATCGACGGCGTGTTCTATGATCCGTTGTTGTACGGTTTGGGCATCAGCGTCACCGACGGAAAATTCAAGAACCTGAAATTCGAAGTGCTGTACAAAAAAGTCAGCGACAATATTGGCGTGTACCAGATACTGCTTCAGCTGCCTTCGTTCATTCGACAGATGGAATTCGGTGCCTTGTCAATAACGCTGCCAAACATCGGCGTGTGGATTTACACCAACGGCGATTTCAAAATCGATTTCGGTTTTCCGCAGAACGGAGATTTCTCTGGCTCTTTCGGTGTGCAGTTCCTGCCGTTTGTAGGTGCAGGCGGTTTCTATTTCGGAATGCTCAGCACAGAAACAGCTCCGCAACTTCCGAGAGATTACAACCGCAACTGCGGAAGCTTCGACCCGGTGATTGTGTTCGGTGTCGGCCTGCGTATCGGCCTTGGAAAATCGATCGACAAAGGAATCCTGAAAGCCGAACTCAGCCTCACGCTGCAGGGAATTATTGAAGGGACCATTGCGTTCTTCAACGCGTACCCGGCAGCGATGAATATGTTGTCTGCTGCGAATGACAACCGCCCGGTGTATTACTACATCCAGGGACAGATTTCCATCGTTGGAAAAGTGTATGGCGAGATCAACTTCGCGATCATTTCAGCTTCGCTCGAACTCACCGTTACACTTTCGGCGCGCGCTGTGATCGAAGCGTACCAGGCAATGCTCATCAATTTCACCGCGAGCGTTTCTGTTTCACTGAAAGTGAGTATTAATCTTGGACTTTTCTCGATCAGCATACGTCTTTCATTCAACACGAGCATCACCCAATCATTCACGCTTGGTTCGTACGATCCGGGTGCGCCATGGAATTGCGGACGACAGTTAACACAACGACGTCCGAAATTACTTTCATTAACTTCGGAGAACACCTGTCCGATTATTCCCGATATGAAATGGCAACCTATTTATCTCTGCGCCGATTGTACGCTCAAGCCGGTTGAACTTTATTTTGCTCCGCAGTTCACGGTGACCACCGACATTATTCCTTCGGTCGCCGCCGAAAAAAATCCACGTGGTGTAGCCATGATGTACATCCGCAGCCAGGGACTTATGCCCGGAGAACCTTCACCGTTCAGCGTTCTTTCACGGGGAATTCTCACCTGGGTGTTCAACGCGTATTACAACAAGGATCTTCCCCGCCCGGTTGAGCAAGACGTGCTCGACAAAACAGTTACCGTCGCAGAGCTCCAGGAAATGTACTGCTATCTCTCGCAGGATCGTTTCAGCGCGGAAACAGAACCGTTCACGTACGAACAGATCATCGCATTTCTCTCGAACCATTTCGAATTTTCTGTGATACTGCCGCCGGAAGTTTCTACCAGTGATACTGAGACCAGCATCTTCCCGCTTTTTCCATTGCTGACAATGGAAACACCAGCCGGGAAAGTTGATTTCGACCGCGACGCGTCCATTCAGTTTACACCGGAACAACTTGTGGAAATCAAAAATTATTTCCGCCAGCTTTCCGGCCGCACGGAAAGGTCAAACATCAATCCTGATCCAATTGTTGAGAAGGAGTCACTCGCACGTTACGTGTTTATCGACTTCTTCACCATGATCGCGAAAGAAGCTGTACAGGCTGCAATGGATAAACTGAAATCGCTTCAGTCGGAAGTGAAGCCCGGTGAAACGCTCGAAGGTCTCGCTGCGAAATACAAAAACTCCGGCATCACCATCGAAGAGCTTGCGTTTGCCAACCGGATGCGTAAAGTCCATCGCGGCGCGCGCCTAGCTGTTTCGGGTGCAAAGTATACCGTCCGTCAGGGCGATACATCGCAAACCATTGCGAAACGTTTTAGACTTGCACCGGCGTTGCTTGAAAATTCAGGTGCGTCGTTGAGTCATGGACAAACATTGATACTGCCCGATCTTTTGCACCACGCCAACGAAGGTGAAAGCCTGCGCAGCATTGCCGGACAATACCGCATCAGCGTAGAAGAGCTTGCTGTGCAGAACCGCGCCATTGAAAATATTTTTGTTCCCGGAAAACGGATCGTATATCCGAATGTAGAAAGCATGAATGCCGGCGAGTTGCTGGATATTATGCAGGAACAATTTGTATTTGATCACCTCGCGGGATTATCTGCGCGCGTATTGCTGCAAGGTCTGCGTCCGCCTTCTCCGCCCGACAGTATTTACGCAGGCGAGCCGGCAGCGTTCTACGCACTTTCACTGCAGCAGTTTGATGCTTCTGCATTGGAAGAAGGAACAAACATCAGCATCGGTATTACAGGTGGCGTTGCGCTCGACTGGTTGAAAATTGATGGAGGCACTTCACTCACCATGCCGGTAACCGCAGACGTGCTTACGCTGCTCTCTGGTCTTGAAAGTGCAGCGTTCCAGCCGGAGATCACCGGCCCGTCGGTATTGCAACTCGCAGCATTGCGTCCAAGAAATTTCACGCTCGCTACGCAGATTGAGTGGAGGAAAACAGAATCCAGTCTCAACGTATCTGATCCTTCCATCTGGCCGCTGTCTTCCGAACTGGTTGCACTGCTTCAGTCGGGACGCAAACCGTTGCCAACGCTCAGCCTGTTTACACAAGTTCAGGAACACGACAACGCTGTATCAAAACCAGAACCTGTTCCGGATCCGACCTGGTCAATGAGGCTCGACATCCAGTTGCGTCGTGTACCCGGTGGCGACAAAACCATGTACGAGCTCTCCGGTACGGGACAAAGCGGTGCGAGCCTGCTGGAACAATTGCTGCGCTTTTACGCGGCCTCTCCATCGGATGTGATCAAAGACGTGAACCTGCTCTATGCACCTGCGCCTGCAGAAGCCGGGCAACAAGGTCCACCAAGCGGATTGCAATCAGATCCGATAGCGAACACAAAATTATTCATCGTTCAATCCAACCTCTCGAGTGTTTCGCATCCACCGGCGACTGCCTTTTTGCTGGGTGATGCAGCTAGCGATTCAAATCTCGTTGGACAAACAGGAATTGAATTCCTCAAATTACTTTGGGAGTGCAGCATAACCGGCACTGGCGGATTCTTCCTGTATTACGCAGCGGATACTTCCGGCAGAAGCCTGCCCGATTATTTGTTCAACGCAACTCCGGATGCGTCGGTCACGTTGCTCGTTACGTTGAATCTCACAGCAGGTGTTCCTGGTTTTGTGAACAGCGTTGTGCTTAACCAAACCATTGATCCGTCGCATGAAGTTCTGTTCGCGCAGGCTTCGTTCCCTGCAGTGACGCACACGATGGAACCTGGCGAAACATTGCATGATTTAACGCGAAGGTTCTACACCAACCTTTCCACAATTGCGCGGGAAAATGCAGGAGTGAGTTTGAACACCAAACAAGCGCTGCGGGTGCCGGCGCGACGTTACCGTCTGAAAAAAGGAGAAAACCTTTCGGACATTTCCAAACATCACGGTTTGCTTGCAGCTGAAGTGAGTACTGCAAACGAGCAGGCCGGCTCGTGGAAACCACAGGTGGGAGAATGGATGCTCATTCCTTCAGGGCAACATGAAATTGCTCAAGACACAACGCTCGCTGCTTTTGCCGCGCACTACCATGTGAGCGAAGTGGAAGTGCTGCACGCCAACCGGCATGTGGCCAATTTGTTTGCTGGTCCGCTTCAGTTCGACAACACCATTGAGGAAAAAATTTCGCTTGCACCAGCGGGCAGCGTCGGATTTACGATGAGCAGAAAAAATCCTTCGCTCGTTTCTGATCCGTACCAGCGCCAATTGCTCGAGTTGTATAACCTGCTCGAATACCGCATCGCGCCACAAGGTATTTTCAATGGCAGCAACCCGGCGATTCCTTCCGGTCCCGTTGACAATACCGGGTATGATCCGAACGATACAGAAGCAAGTCTTGCACCGCCGCCGCTTACTGGGGAAGACTGGCAGTACGAAAATATTTTCCCGGTATTTGCTTTCGTAAAAGATGTTGATCCACCTCAGCCGGGCCTTCCTGATCCCGCGCAAAATCCATACCGCCCGATTTTCGGCAGCGCCAAACAACAGGTGGAAATCGAATTCAACTGGAATGATATTTTCGGAAACAGTCTTGCGGTTGATGTATCCAACGAAGCAAGTACGTGGCCGAAACTTCCTATCCCGGTAGGTTATACTGATCAACTGATCGCGTTGACGCAATGGCGGAATGTATTGCCGGGTTACGTGGTTCGCCTCGTGAACGGCACACCGAAGCTTGAAGTAAATTTCCGTTTCCTCTCCGACCGTTATACGGATATTGAAGATCCGGAAGCACGACGCAAGAATGCTGCAACGGATCAGGAACAATACAAATTGCTGTATTACCAGCTGGGCCAGGAAGACGTCACTGTTTCGTTCTCGACCACAATGGATCACGCGCAGGCGCTGATGAAGATGAAGCAAACGCCGAAGGAACTGCTCGGAGTGTACGTTGGCCAGGTGTATGCATTCCTCGACGAAGTAGCCAAAGGAAATGAAACACCTCCTCTTCCCGATGATATTTCTATTGCATGGCCGATCGCTGACCAGAACCCGGCGAACATTTTCCTGCTCAATGTAAACATGACGATCCAGCGCGAACTTGATCTCGTCACTGATGAATTCAAGGACCAACTCTCGTGCAGCACAGTTACAAGCGTGATCAAACCGGATCTTGTGAAGAGCAGTGCATTGCTCCAGGATGAAATTGATCAGCCACTGACGCTGAAAGATTTTGCGATCAACTTCGAGCTGGCGTTCCCGGAACTGAAAGTGCTCACCGGTCCTCCGGCAGTGGCCGACGGTGAAGCGACGGATCAGATATGGCTCGCACGTTTCAGCGAAGCCACGAACGGAATCTGGTTGTCGATACTCAGCGCCGGCAATCCGTTCTACTATGCAGTGAAGCCGCTTTCCGTGAACCTGATCACGAACAACGTGCCGGTGTTCCGTTACACGAGCGGAAATTTCATTGGTACTTCGCCGACAATGGATAAGCTGTTCAGCAGCGTGGATATGGAAACGCACGCTGCTGCATTCCTCGCCGCGGTCGATCTTTTCCTTTCTTCGCAATACGTGATCAATGCGTGGATGACACAGAATTCCACGGAACCTGTTCCCGGGATTGACCACTGTTCCGACGAGCCTCCGTACGAGATCATCATCCAGGCAAAGAGAGATATTGCTGCTGCTATTTCCACGCATCTGTTCCCGGTATTCGACGCACCGTGGCCGGATGATCCGCACCAGCGCCACGCGCGCGAATCGTTGAGACAGGAATTGCTTGTGCAGTTGTCGAACGCGTA